>NZ_JBRFJF010000006.1:0-125765 GCF_052932265.1 Finegoldia sp. P2-F-LR
TATTATTACAATAACGAAAGAATTCAGAAGAAAACAAAATGGATGCCACCTACAAAGTATAGGTTAGCATCCACTACAACTAATTAATTAAATATTGTGTCCAGTTTTATGGGTACACATCATTTAATTCATACCTTGTTTTTTTATGTTGTAATAAATTAAGAAATGGAGATTTAATTGAAAATGAAAAAGTTTTCAATATTTAAATATATTTTACCATCTCGATATAACGAATGCAAGTTTTTTTGTTACATTTTTTAAAATTTAATAAATTTGTAAATAGGCTCATGATTATCGTTACTTTATCACAATAAAGGAAATAAGTCAAGTGATTTTTATGCAAAAATTCATTTTATTTTCTTCTGAGAACGAATTTTGAAAATGAATAAAAATAATTTAAATTTATTTTCATAAAAAGCCTAAAATGTTTAATTTACAATATTAAATAGAAATCACAAATTTTATTTTTGTGAGCAAAAAGTGTAAATTAATCCGAAAAAGCATAGAAAAACTGTATTTTATACTGAAATTTTAAATTATAAAATAAATAATAATTGACAAATCCATTTTATGTCACTATAATGAGATAAAGTATTATTTATTAATCATACATAAATCATACTAAAAATAAACTGAAAGGAGAATAAGATGTCTGCTAATAAGAAAATATTGGAAGTTAATAATATGCATACAGCTTTTAGAATAAAAGACGATTATTATGACGCCGTAGACGATGTTTCATTTGAATTGTATGAAAATGAAGTATTAGCTATGGTTGGCGAATCTGGTTGTGGCAAATCTACACTTGCTACTACAATTATGGGTTTACATAATATGAATTACACTCAAATTAGCGGTGAAGTTATATATAACGGCGAAAATATTTTGAATTATACAGAAGCTCAATTCAATGAGTTGAGAGGTGGAGAAATTGGTATGATATTCCAAGATCCATTGGCATCTCTTAATCCATTAATGAGAATTGGCGAACAAATTGAAGAAGCTTTGTTGTATCACACTGATTTGGACAAAAAACAACGTCAAGCAAAAGCTATTGATCTTCTAAAAAAAGTAGGGATTGAAAATGCTGAAGTTATAGCAAGACAATTTCCTCATCAATTATCAGGAGGTATGAGACAAAGAGTAATCATTGCGATTGCTTTGAGTTGTAAACCTAGAGTTTTGATAGCTGATGAGCCAACTACTGCACTTGATGTTACAATTCAAGCACAAATTCTAGATTTACTAAAAGAATTACAAAATCAAATGAATTCAGGAATTATATTGATAACCCATGATTTAGGAGTTGTAGCACAAACCGCTGACAGAGTTTGCGTAATGTATGCAGGTCAAATCGTTGAGATTGCACCTGTGGATGAGTTGTTCAATAACCCACTTCATCCATATACGAGAAGTTTATTAAATTCCATTCCACAAGCAGATAATGAATCTGATCAGTTACATGTTATAGAAGGTATGGTTCCTTCGTTGAAAAATTTACCAAGACAAGGATGCAGATTTGCACCTCGTATTCCTTGGATAGACGATCATGAACACGAAGAAAATCCAGTACTACACGATGTTGGCAATGGACACATGGTTCGTTGTACTTGCTGGAAGAATTTCCATTTTAAAGACGAATAGGAGGAAGATATGGGATTTTTAGAAGTTAAAAATTTGAAAGTTCATTATCCAATTCGTGGTGGATTTTTTAATACAATTCAAGACTATATCAAAGCCGTAGACGGCGTAGATATGGATATTGAACAAGGAAAAACTTATGGTTTGATTGGAGAGTCAGGATCTGGGAAATCCACTATAGGAAAAGCTATAGTTGGACTTGAAAAGATTACAGATGGACAAATTTTGTACGAAGGAAAAGATGTTACAAGTAGATCTTACAGAAAAAAGATCAACTACAATCAAGACGTTCAAATGATATTCCAAGACTCAATGAGTTCACTTGATCCTAAAAAAAGAATTTTGGATATAATTGCTGAACCAATCAGAAATTTTGAAAAACTAACACCAAAAGAAGAAAAAGAAAAGGTATTTAAATTGTTGGATATAGTTGGACTTAATGAAAGTGCAATCTACAAATATCCATTTGAATTCTCAGGTGGTCAAAGACAAAGAATTGGTGTTGCAAGAGCTGTTGCATGTAACCCAAGATTGATTGTTGCAGACGAACCTGTTAGTGCACTTGACTTATCAGTTCAAGCGCAAGTATTAAACTACATGAAGTTGATTCAACAAGAGTTTAATCTAAGCTACATTTTCATCTCTCACGATTTGGGAGTTGTAAGACACATGTGTGATTACATCTACATCATGCACAACGGCAAATTCGTAGAAACTGGAAATCGTGATGATTTGTACTCTGATCCACAACACATTTACACAAAGAGACTTATCGCAGCGATTCCTCAAATAGAACCAAACAGAAGAAAAGAACTTAGAGATGCTAGACAAGCTATTGAAAAGAAATTTGATGAACAAAAAAATGTCTACTACGATGAAAATGGATCAGTGTACGATTTGACAAAATACAAAGATTCTCATTATGTAGCAGCTAGAAAGGGGGAAATATAAAATGACTAAAACAATAATCAGAAGATTTTTAATAATGATTCCTCAATTGATAGTGTTAAGTTTATTTATATTCTTTGTAGCTCAAAAGATGCCAGGTGACCCATTCACAGGGAAAATCACACCAAGTACTGGTAACTCAAAGGTTGAAGAAGAACTTAAAATAAAATCTGGATTTTACGATCCATGGTATGTGAAATATAAGAGATGGGTTGGCAATGCACTTCAAGGAGACTTTGGTGATTCTTATACTCAAAAGCTACCTGTAAAAGACGTTATAGGTCAAAGAGCTAAGAATACTTTCTCCTTATCATTGTTCTCATTAATAATAATGTATGCAATCGCAATTCCTCTAGGAATAAACGCAGGTAGGTACAGTGGGTCGGCATTCGATCAGGGGGTTAACTTGTACAACTTCCTGGCACTAGCTACCCCAGGGTTCGTATTTTATTTGATAATGCTTTTAATATTTGGATACAAACTAGGATGGTTCCCAACAAGTGGTATCATAAGCCTTGAAGCATCAGCAAAAGGCGGAATGGCAGCAATATTAAGTAGATTTTATCACATGCTACTTCCTGCAATATCCTATGCACTACTTACAACTATTGGTACTATTCAATATTTGAGAAATGAAGTTGTAGATGCAAAAAGTCAAGACTACGTAAGAACTGCAAGAGCAAAAGGGGTTCCTATTAAAAAAGTTTACAGTAAACACATTTTTAGAAACTCACTTTTACCAATAGCTGCATTCTTCGGATTCCAAATCACAGGTTTGTTAGCTGGTTCTATCATGATTGAAACAATTTTCGGATATCAAGGAATGGGTTCATTATTCGTTGACTGTATTAACCAAAGGGACTACTCAGTTATGACAGCTCTTGTAATGATTTATGGTTTCTTGACACTTTGCGGTTCATTATTAAGTGATATTATCATGAGTATAGTGGATCCTAGAATAAGGATAGATTAGGAGGTTTTTATGAAAGAAGTAAAAGCAACGGAAGAAAAGCTTGAAGAATATAAAGACCTTGCAAAAGATAATCCTACTGGATTTAAAGTAATTGTTAATGAATTCAAAAAAGACAAACTAGCAATTTTTTCTTTGGTAATATTGGCAGTTTTGTGGATAGGAATTTTCGTAGGAGCGATGTTACTTGATAAAGAACAAGTAATGAAAGTTGACATACTTAATTCATACGTAAGACCTGGAGAAGCTGGACACATACTAGGAACTGACCAAGGTGGTAGGGATTTATTTGGACAATTAATTATTGGTGCGAGAAACTCAATTGTAATAGGAATCGCCGTGACAATACTTACATCTGTAATAGGAATAGTTGTAGGTTTATTGATAGGATATTACGGAGGATGGTTGGACAATATTATAATGAGAATTATAGACTTCATCCAAATTCTTCCAACAATGATGATTATTATAGTTTTCGTAACAATTGTTCCAAAATATTCGATGTTTACATTCGTATTGATATTTACGGTGTTCTATTGGACAGGAATGGCAAGACTTGTCAGATCAAAGGCCCTTGCTGAAAGTAAAAAAGACTACGTAAATGCATCCAAAACAATGGGTACTAGCGATTTGAAGACTATGTTTACAGGAATTTTGCCTAACATTTCTTCAATATTAATTGTAGATATGACATTGAGTTTCGCAGGAAATATTGGTATTGAAACTGGACTTAGCTTTCTAGGTTTCGGGCTTCCACCATCAGATCCATCACTAGGAACGTTGGTATCATTAGCCAGAAAACCAGAAGTTATATCAGATAAGTTATATGTATGGCTACCTGCATCATTATTGATATTAGTAATGATGTTGTGTATAAATTATATCGGTCAAGCATTAAGAAGGGCTTCCGATGCAAAACAAAGGAAAGGATAAGGGGGAAAAATAATGAAAAAGAAATTTAAATCATTATTGGCAATCTTTTTAGTATTAGCATTTGTACTTACAGGATGTGGAAAATCTAATAAAGATAGCGGAAAATCATCAGATTCTGGTTCTAAACAAGAATCTAGCACTGGTAAAAAGGCAAACGAAGAAAATAAAGGTAACATAGTCGGAGAACAAATGGGCGGCGGTGTGATTATTGAAAATGAAGGCGAACCAATTAAAGGTGGTACATTTAGAGTAGGTATCCCTACAGATTCACCATTTAAAGGTATATTTAATGTTGCATTACAAGACGATAACTTCGACTGGACAATTATCGGACCTACAATGTACGGTTCAGCAAACGCTGGAGAAAGCATGGAATTGAGAGATTCTGGAGCTGAAAAATTCGAATGGGATGAAAAGGCAAAGACAGCTACAATCAAACTTTCAGATGCATTCAAATGGAATGACGGAAAGCCTGTAACAGCAAAAGACATTATAATAAACTACCTAATCATCGGTCACAAGGATTATCCTGGTGTACGTTATGATGATGATATGATGAACATCGTAGGTATGGAAGATTATCACGCTGGAAAAACAAAAGACATCGCAGGTGTTAAAGAAATCGATGAAAAAACAGTTCAAATTTCATTTAAAGAATGGAAACCTGCAATCAAATGGGGTGCTGGTATTTGGCACGAACCAACAAACTACGAACAAGTTAAAGACATAGCTATAAAAGATATTATATCTTCTGACCCAATCAGAAAAAATCCTAAATCAGCAGGACCTTTCTATATTTCTAATGTAGTACCAGGACAATCAGTTGAATTTAGTGCTAACGAACACTTCTGGGGCGGAAAACCTAAAATCGATAAAGTTGTAATGGAAGTAGTTCCTACTTCACAAATTTTAGCATCATTAAAATCTGGTAAATACGATTATATCGCAGGTGGAGCACCATCAGATACATTCAAAGAAATATCAGAATTAAAAGGATACAAAGTTGCAAGACAACAAGACATGGCTTACACTTACTTAGGATTCAAACTAGGTAAATGGGACAAAGAAAAAGGCGAAGTTGTTGTAGATCCTAACGCTAAGATGGCTGATCCTAACTTACGTAAAGCAATGGGTTATGCAATTGATAACAACGCAGTTGGTGAAAAATTCTATCAAGGATACAGATCACAAGCGACATCAGTTGTTCTTCCTATATTTAAAGATTACTTTAACACTGAATTAAAAGGATACAATTTTGACCAAGAAAAAGCTAAAAAATTGTTAGATGAAGCTGGATACAAAGACGTAGACAATGATGGAATAAGAGAAGACAAAAACGGTAAACCATTTGTAATTAAATTCGCATCAATGTCAGGTGGAGAAATCGCAGAACCATTGTCAGCATACTATATCCAATGCTGGAAAGAAATTGGATTGAATGTTGAGTTGACAGGCGGAAGATTGATAGAATTCAACGCATTCTACGACAAGCTTAAAAATGATGACCCTGAAGTTGACGTATTCCAAGGAGCTTGGGCTGTAGGTACTAACCCTGACCCATCAGGATTATTCAGTAAGAATGCATCATTTAACTACTACAGATATACTAATCCAGAAATGCAACAAGCATTGGATAAGATAGCTGATGGTAAATCATCTGATGAAGAAAGAGCACAAGCTTACAAAGATTTTGCAAAAGTTATGGAAGAAAATGTACCATTGATTCCAACACTTTACAGAGAATCATTGACTCCAATCAACAAGAGAGTTAAAAAGTTTGATACAAGATATGTTCAAGATCTTAACAAAGATGACTTCAGATGGAATCAACTTGAACTTACATCTGAACAACCAATTAAAGAATAATAGTTTTTAAATTAAGTGGGGTGTAATTTTACACTCCACTTTTTTATGTAAAATATGTAAAAATACGTAAAATATAACGTTTTCGTTTATTGACTTATTCTAGCTTATTCATTAGAATATTAGAGAGGTGTAATGAATGAAGCAGAAGAATATTATTGCTGTAGTTTTGATAACTGTAGTAATATTTGTTGGAACTTTTGTAGGATTAAATATTTTTAATTCATCAAAGACAGAAAAATTAGATAAATTGGCTCACCAATGTATAGTAGATGGTAATTACCAAAAAGCTGTAGATTATTATAGTGAATTATACGATAGAACAAACGATGGATCTTATATAGATAAAAAACGTGAAGCTGTGGAACTTTTATCTTCTAAAAATAATTACGATTATGGCGTAAATTATTTAAAGGAAATGAAGTATATCGATGCGGCGAAAAGTTTCTTGAAAGTAAGCAACAAAGATAGCGTCAATTATCAAAAAGCGCAACAAAGATTGCAAGAAAGCACACAAGCTGTGATAATTGCAAGTGATTCATTTGCAGAAGATGACAACTTTGATGCAAGTTTGAATATGTTAAACTCATACGCACGTGTAATGCCACACGAAACTATTGTCATCGACAAGATAAAAGAAGTTGAAAAAGCAAAAAATCAATACAATGAGAAAAAACAAGACGAAGAAAAACAACGTGCATTGTCTGAGAAAAAGGAAAAAGAAGCCAGAGAAAAAGCTGAAAAACTTGCCAATGAATCAGCAGAAGAATTAAAGAAAGAAAAAGAAAGCACAAAAAAACCAGATAAAAAAGATGAAAGTTATGAAACTGATGATAACAAAAGACTTATTGATTTGTGCATTCGTTTAGTTGGAAAAACTTACTTGGTAACTGCAGATAATGCCAAAATATACGAAGAACCAAGCAATAAATCAGAAGTGATTTCCTCAATTCCTATGGGAAGTGAAGTGTACATTTATGAAGCAAAACCAGATTCAGGTCAAAGAGTATGGTGCCATGCGATAATAAAAAGTGCAGATTCACTAAAATCATATGACGCATGGATATCATCAAACAACTTAGAAATTAACGATTAAGCTCTCAATAATGAGGGCTTTTTGCACATTGCAAACCTTCATGCACGAACATCGGACTCAAAAAATTTGTGATTTCTAAAATTCAATCTTCTAAAATTCGTAACTCGCATTCGCTCAAACAGACGGATTTTTCAACGAAGATTTTCAATTCGAAATCAATTAAATTTTTATCGTATGATGTTCTTAGCATTACGGTTTGCAAGTTATAATTGAAACTGCTCTCAATAATGAGGGCTTTTTTAGTAGAAAGGGGTGTGTTATGGATTTAAATTTTTTGCATTTTGATTTGGATGCTTTCTTTGCGTCTTGTGAAATTTTGGATAATCCAAAATTGAAACACGTCCCAATGGTTGTCGGTGGAAGAAGTCAGAGGGGAATAATTACTACTGCGAACTACGAAGCTAGAAAGTACGGATTGCATTCTGCAATGCCAATATTTCAAGCAAAAAAGATAGTTCCAAATCTTGTTATAGTACCTCCAGATTTTGAAAAATACAGAAGAAATAGCGAGAAAGTTTTCAAGGTTTTGTCGGCATTTTCGACTAAAATTCAAAAGATGAGTATAGATGAAGGTTGCATGGATATTTCTCATATCGATATGGATAGGTTGGAACTGGCAAATCTAGTCCAAGAAAATGTCAGGATAAAAACGGGATTGTCTATCTCTATAGGAATTAGCTACAATATGAGCCTTGCAAAGCTTGCATCAGATTGGAACAAGCCTCATGGAATCAAAATTATCACACAAGATGATATTCCAGATATATTGATGGATTTAAATGTTGGTAAGATTCAAGGAATTGGTAGAAAATCTGAGGAAAAACTAAATAATATTGGGATAAAAAAAGTATGCGATTTGTATGATTTATCCAGAAATAATTTGAGAGAATTATTTGGTAAATTCGGCGAAGTGATTTACGATAGAATTCGTGGTATTGACGATAGACAGTTGGATTTGTCAAGAATTAGAAAATCTATTGGAGTTGAGTACACTTTTGAACGAGATTTGAGAAATTACAATGAGTTACTAAAAAAAGCTGGTGAATTCAGCGAAGAATTGGCGGAAGATCTTCATAAGAAAAATATTAAAGCAAAAACAATTAGGATTAAAATAAAGCTTAGCGATTTTTCGGTGATTACAAAATCAATGACTCTTGATGAATACATTAGTGATGTCAAGGATATTTACAGGATTGTGAAGTATCTTGTGGTTAACACTAAAATTGAAAAGCCTGTCAGACTTTTTGGGATTACTGCTGCAAACCTTAGCGACACGACTTTTGAGCAGTTAAAATTTTTATAGTAAAAAACTTTGCATAATACCTTGCAATATTTACTACTGTGTATTATAATGTAATCAGGAGGTAAGGTATGAACACACAATTAAAAAAAGGGATTTTAGAATTATGTGTCTTATCGGTTATATCTAAACAAGACAGCTACGGATACGAAATTATAGATCAGATAAAAGATAAGATACCAATGAGCGAAGGAACAATTTATCCTATGCTTAGAAGATTGAAAAACGACAAATACTTGGAAGATTACACTGAACAATCAGAGTCAGGTCCATCTAGAAAATACTATAAGATAACAGACGAAGGAAAAACTTATTTGCACTCACAACTTGAAGATTATAAAAAATTGGTTGAAAGTGTTAAGACCTTGTTAGAGGAGGGTTTTTAAATGAATAAAGAACAATTTATGGAACTTTTAGATTATTATTTCAGAAATGTCGACGAAACAACTTACAGAGAAATAAAGAATGATTACGAAGAACATTTTAGAATCGGCGTTGAAAACGGAAAAACTGAAGAAGAGATTTCAACTGAATTAGGTAATCCAAGAGAGATATTCAACGAATGTAAAGAAGCTGGAATCATCAGAGAAAACAACTTATTTGGTATGTTTAACTTGGATAGCATTGGTGATTTCTTTAATTCTAAAATTTTTGACCAATCTAAAGACAAAGACTATGATTTGTCACAACAAACATTGGAATTTGACAATGATTTCCACAGAATTGAAGTTAAATCGAATGCGGACATAGATGTGTCAACTCACGAATTGGATAAAATAATCGTAACTTACACTACAACTGATGAAACACAAAAGTTAGATGTAGATTATATGAATCACGTGTTGAAGCTTGGTAAAGTTAAAATGGAAAAATTCTTCCAAAAAAGTTTTATAAAATCAATTTCTATCAAAATTCCACAAGACAGTGATTTGGGATTAAACATCGCCACAGCAAGTGGAGATGTAAATGTAGATGTTATTAGTAATGATGTTACTTGCAACACTTCAAGTGGTGATGTAAATATTACTACACAATCGAACAATGTAAATGTCAATACTGCAAGTGGAGATGTTCAAGTTTCCAAATGCAAAAAAGAAATTTACGTTAATACTGTAAGCGGTGATGTGAAGGTGAATTCTGAAAATCCAGAAATCACAGTGAACACTGTAAGTGGCGATATCGAAATCGATGTGAACGAAAACAAAGATTTGAATGTGAGAGGTGTATCTAGCGATATTAATATCCATATCAAAGAAAAGAAAGGTTCTATAGAACTTAGAACTGTTAGCGGTGAAATTCAAATTGATAGTTACTACAAAGATAGTTCGAAAAAAATCAGTAAATCTCACGACCAATCATTCTCAAATGATGAAATCGAAATAAGTGCTGCAACAGTTAGTGGAGATATTACTGTAGATTAGAATCTAAATAGACTGCAATGATTTTTCGTTGCAGTTTTTTTATTGTAAATTTACAGTTAAATATTATTATAACGTAAAAAAAACATTGAAAATATGATAAAATAGAAGGTAATATGGAGGAATAATAATTTTGAAAATAATAGTAACTTGCGCATTCGGTTTGGAGAGCTTGGTCAAAAGACAACTTTTGGATATGGGCTATGAGAATTTGAATGTAAACGACGGAAGAATAATGCTTGAAGGCGATGAAAAAGATATCGCAAAATTAAATATAAATTTGAGATGTGCAGACAGAGTTCTAATCGAATTGGGTAATTTTAAGGCTGTATCATTCGAACAACTTTTTAAGGGCGTTGAAAAAATAAATTGGTTAGATATTTTAGAAGCGGATTCCAATTTTATTGTAGAAGGCAGAAGTTACAAATCAAAATTATTTTCTATTAAAGACTGTCAATCGATTACAGAAAAGGCGATTATCAAATCTCTTCAGAAAAAATACAAGGTGGATTGGTTCTCAAAATCCAAGGGGAGATTTAGGATTGAAGTTAGTCTGGTAAAAGATATTTGTTCGATAACTTTGGATACCTCGGGAGATGGACTTCACAAAAGAGGCTACAGACAGGACTCAGTTCTTGCACCTATAAGAGAGAACTTAGCAGCAGGAATTATCGATTTGTCATTTGCAAACAGCAACAGACCTCTTGTGGATTTGTTCTATGGCAGTGGAACTTTTGCGATAGAAGCTGCGAGAAAATTCAGAAATATTGCACCTGGAATTGACAGAAAATTCGATTTTATTAACTTTAATGATAAATTCAACAATGCATACAAACAAGAGCGTACTAAAGCCTTGGAGAGCATTGATTACGATAAGAAAATAGATATTTTCGCTAGTGATGTGGACGGCTCAGCGATTGAAAAAGCGATAGCTAATGCCGAAAATGCTGGGGTCAGGGAGGATATTAGATTCGTGACGAGGGATTTCAGAAATGTTGTGTTAAAAGATAATTACTTCGTTCTAATATCTAACCCACCTTATGGAAAAAGGCTTGGCGAAAGACAAGAAGCCGAGAAGATTTATAAGGATTTGGGAATTAAAATGGCGAAATTCAAGACTGCATCACAATATATAATCACAGATTGCGAAGAGTTTGAGAAATTTTACGGGAAAAAAGCATCTAAAAATAGAAAGATGTACAACGGAAATATGAAGTGTTATTTGTATCAATATTTTGGTCCGAGACCTAAATAGGAGGAGATATCCTTGGAGAAGAAATCAAGTGAAGATGTTAGTGATTTCAAAGGATCTGATTACGAAGTTCTAAATTCTATGAAGGATTTGGTTAGAGTAATAGATAAGGATGGAGTTATAATATTTGCGAATACGAGCATGATAAAATCTATGCCTATCAATCCAATAGGAGTGAATTGCTATTTGGATTATAGTGAAGATTTCCCAAAATGTTTGGCAGATAGGAAATACCGTTTGAACAGCACAATTAAAGAAAAAAGAAAAATAAATGGTGTGGATTATTCCATAACTTCTTCTCCAGTTATGGATAAGGATGGAGAAGTTATCAGCACGGTCGAGGTTTTCAGGGATATTTCCAAAGAAGTGAAAACTCAGATTGATTTGATTAATGCGAACAAGGACATCAAGGATGAAATCAAATTCGCCAAGCACATTCAAAGCAAAACTTTGCCTAGTAAGGGTGAGCATGTCGGTTTGGATTTGGATTACAGCTATATTTCATCTAGGGATTTGTCAGGAGATATCATCGATTGCATAGATATTGACGAAAGATTTGTAGGAATTTACATCGCAGATGTTGTGGGACATGGGATTGCGGCATCTATTCTGACGATGTTTATTAGACAGACAATGAGGTATTTGGTAAGTAGAATTACAGATTCTAGACCGAAAAGAGTGCTGAAGGATTTGAATACCACATTTACTGAACTTAATTTATCGGTAGACAAATATTTTACGATTTTTTATGGGTTATACGATAGAAAACTCAAAATATTTTCATATGCAAATGCTGGGCACAATGGTATTCCATTTTTGATTTCCAATGATAAATTAGAAGAATTAAAGGTTACAGGTCATCCTATCTCTCCAATGTTTGAAGGAGTTGGGTTTGATCAGAGAGATATATTGGTTTCCAGTGGTGATGAATTAATTATGTACACTGATGGGATAACTGAAACTAGAGGATTTGACAACGAATTTTACGGCGAAGAAAGACTAAAAAGAGATTTAATGAAAGTTCCAGACAAAAGAATTGAATACGTGTTAAACGAGGTGAATTCTTTTAGGTTTTTGGAACAGGATGACGATATTGTTCTAGTGAATTTGAAGGTTCTATAGGAGGAAATATGTTCAAGCTAGATTTTTCAAATACGACAAGTCATAATTCTGTGGATACTTTAAGAACAGAATCCGTAAATGCTTTAGAAAAGCTTTTAAACAAATCCTGTGAAGGCAAGGAATTCACAGGATGGATTGATTTGCCCAAAAATTACGACAGAGAGGAATTCGAGAGAATTAAAAAATGTGCTAAGAAGATAAGAGAAACGTCTGATTGTTTAGTTGTCATTGGAATCGGTGGAAGTTATATGGGAGCTAAGGCGATTGATTATGCGATGAGCGATTATTTTGAGAAATCGGGCATAGAAATCATCTACGCTGGTTTCCAATTGTCTTCTACATATTTGGCTGAACTTTTGGAATATTTGAAGGACAAGGATTTTTGTGTAAATGTAATAAGCAAATCGGGAACTACTACAGAACCTGCAATCGCTTTTAGATTTATAAAGGAATTAATGGATGAAAAATACACAAAAGAAGAACAAAAGAGCAGAATTTTCGCCACTACTGATAAACAAAAAGGTGCATTGAAAGAATTGTCTGATATCAATGGTTATGAAACTTTTGTAGTGCCAGATGACATCGGTGGAAGATTTTCCGTTCTAACTTCTGTTGGCTTGTTGCCACTTTGCGTAAAAGGATTGGACATCGACAAATTGATGATTGGCGCAGCAAATGCAATGGAAGATTTTACAAAACTTGACTATGAGTCAAATTTTGCTTTGCAATACGCTTCATTCAGAAATAACATGTATCGCAATGGAAAAGACATCGAAATACTTATTAATTACGAAATGAGATTGAAATATTTTTCTGAATGGTTCAAGCAATTATTCGCAGAATCGGAAGGGAAAAACAACAAAGGAATATTCCCGATGATGTGTAATTTCACGACTGATTTGCATTCAGTAGGTCAAATGATTCAAGATGGACAAAAAAATGTATTTGAAACTGTGATTTCAGTAGAAAATCCACGCAAAGATTTGTATATAAAATCCGATGCTGATAATTTGGATAATCTGAATTATTTGAGCGGTAAATCAGTGGATTACGTGAATAAGATGGCTATGCAAGGAACGCTTAATGCGCACTTGTCGTCAAATGTTGAAAGTGTTGTCGTGAAAATTGATGAGATTAATGAAGAAAATCTAGGATATATGATTTATTTCTTTGAAATGAGTGTAGCAATTTCAGCACTTGTTTTAGGAGTGAATCCTTTTAATCAACCAGGAGTTGAAGAATACAAGAAGCAAATGTTTAAACTATTAGAAAAGCCAGGTTATTAATATGAAAGAGAATTTAAAAAAAATAGTTTTGTACGAGAAAAGTTATGAGGTTTCGAAAATAATGTTAGTTTTATTGACGTCTGTACTATTTTTGAAATGTGCGAAGGTTGACCATGTTTTTGTCAAATCGTTTTTTATAACGGTACTTTCATTTGTACCTATAATTGGAGCAGGAGTGTATTTTGTTCCAGCAATCATTCTTAATTTATTAGAATCAAATACACTCAATTTGGCGATTTATGTGTGGTTGTTATTGGCAGTAATATGTATTGACAGAATACTCTACAGTGTTTTTTATGATTTGCCGTTTGATTACAGCCCGATATCTTATGTGATTATGGGAATGATTTTATATTTGATATTTGGGAAATACATATTGTTGGTGTTCGCACTTTCAGTGTGTGCAGTTACAGTGTACAACAACTACAACAAGTATAAGAAAACAAAAGTTTTTTACAAAAAAGCAACGTTTAATTTTATTGATTTGAAACAAATTATACAAGAGAAATAGAAATACGGAGGAAATAGTGGAAAAATTATTGATTGCAAGAGGAAACGAAGATATCGAACTTCTTTCAAATAAAGTAAATCAACATGGGCTTATTGTAGGAGCGACTGGAAGCGGAAAGACAGTTACATTAAAAGTGTTGTGCGAATATTTCTCAGATTTGGGAGTGCCAACTATTTTGTCAGACGTTAAGGGAGATTTGTCAAACTTAGCATCGGTTGGTGAAATGAACGATAATCTTAAATCTAGACTAGATGAAATGAATATCACTGATTTTAATTTCAAAAACTATCCTGTAAATTTGTGGGATGTTTACGGAGAAGCTGGACTTCCATTGAGAGTTTCAGTTTCTGAAATGGGTCCGATTTTGTTATCGCAAATTTTGGATTTGAACGATACACAAGCTGGAATTTTGAATATTGCATTCAGGGTTTCAGATGAGGAAGGACTATTGTTGTTGGACATAAAAGATTTGCGTTCTATGCTTAATCATTTGTCAGACAACAGGGAAGTTTATTCAAAAAAATACGGAAATATCACAACTCAAAGTATCAGTGCAATCATGAGAAAATTATTGTACATCGAAGATATGGGTGCAGATAAATTCTTGGGAGAACCAAGTTTGGATATAAGAGATTTGATGAAGACAGATTCTGATGGACGCGGATTTGTGAATATAATTTCTGCGGCAAAACTTATCAACGATAAAAACTTGTATTCAATGTTTTTGTTGTGGCTATTATCAGAACTTTTCGAATCACTACCAGAAGTTGGCAATCCAGAAATCCCAAAACTTGTGTTCTTCTTTGACGAAGCACATTTGTTATTCGATAATGCAAACAAGATGATAATGGATAAAATCGAACAAGTTGTAAGACTCATTCGTTCAAAAGGTGTGGGAATATTCTTCATAACACAAAACCCACTAGACATTCCAGATTCGATTTCTTCGCAATTAGGAAATAGAATTGTGCATCAATTGAGAGCTTTCTCTCCAAAAGAATTGAAGGCTGTGCAAAAAGTTTCTGAAACTTTCAGAGCAAACTCAGATATGAATGTAAAAGATGAAATTGTAAACTTAAGAACAGGTGAAGCGTTGATTTCATTTTTGGATGAAAAAGGAGCACCAAGTATAACTAAAAAAGGACTTGTACTTCCACCACACTCATCGTTTACGCCACTTTCTCAATCAGACGTGGATTATATTGTGAAAAACTCTGATTTGCATCAAAAATATTCACAATCAATCGACAGAGAATCTGCTTATGAAATACTGCAAAAAAAATTGCAAAATCAAATCAAAGAAGAGCCGGAAAAACAAACTAAGAAATCCACAAAACAAGAAAAATCTCCGATAGAAGATTTCGCGTCTAAAAGCATCAACTCCATGCTTGGTAGTTTTACAAGACAAATCGGAAGAGACATCGCGCGTGGAATTTTCGGATCAATAAAAAAGAGCATAAAATTTTAATAAACCTCCCAGAAGGGAGGTTTTTAAATGTGCTAAATTATATTTTATAGTTTTTCAGCGGCTAATACTAACGGTCTAGAATTTTCCTTATCAAAGTCTGCTTTATTAAATCCTCCGTATATTTTTATATTCTCAAAACCATTTTGTTCTAAAAGTGTTACTAATTCATCGGATGTTATTGGAAATAAATTAACGTCGTTTTCAATGGATTTATCACCGGCTGTCATAACTGTGTTAAATCGTATAAAATCACCATTTCTGAAATATTTTCTTACAAATTCCACTTTTTCGTTTTTGATAGTAGGAAGATTTCCTAAGTAATCATCATCTACTTGTAAAAATGGATAAAAATTGATGACTTGAATTACAAGATTTCCTTTTGTGTCTAACTTGTCGTAGCATTTTTTCAAAAATTCATTTATTTTTTCTGTAGAATTCAAGTGTACCAAGGAATTTCCAATGCAATAAATCAAACCGAAATTATCTCTCAACTTGTCGATATCTAGCATATTCATACATTTAGCATCGATTTTATTTTCATTAATCGCCTTGTCGACAAATTTTTCTTCCAAATCAATCCCCATCACATCAAACCCATCATCTTGAAGTCTTTTCGCAACTTTTCCAGTGGCACATGCTAAATCCAAGATTTTACCGTGAGCAAGTTCTTCTAAGAAACTAATTTGCTTATCATTTGGCTGGAAAATATCTTCGTAATTATCTGAAATTGAATCGTAAAATTTACTCATATCATCACCTCTAATGTATTTATACCCAAAAGAATGTTACAATTTTATAAAGTTGTCATAATTTTGTAATAATTTCAAATCCTGTGATATAATTAGATAAATGAGGTGGAAACTTGATACGTAATAATCACGATAGATTTCTAGAAGAAAAAAGAAGACGCGCAGTAAAACGAAGGATTGTGTTTTCTGTATTTCTTCTAGTAATTCTATTTTCAATCATAAAAGTAAAAAACGATAGACAAGAGCATGCAGCTGAACAAAAACAAGCTGAGATAGCTCAGGAGAAAAAAACTTCCGTACAACAAGACTCCAAACCAGAAGAACCAGTGGAAAAAGAGAAAACTGATGAAGAAGTTTTTGAAGAAATCAAAAAAACTGAAAATATTTACCAAAACACATTTAAGAGAAATGAATTGTTGCACAATTTGGAAGTTTACGCTAAGTACAATCCTAATGCAAAATTAGTGATGAAAAACGCTGATGATATTCATCCATCCCTTTTAAAACTTGCTGGTAATAACTACACTGCGGTTAATTTTGTGGCGAAAACAATTGATTCTACAATAAAAAACGACTATTCATATCCAGAAAATGCAAATAATTCAAATGTGCCATTGTATTTGCAGTGGGACAAGAGATGGGGTTATGAAAAATACGGATACGGAATTATAGGTTTTACTGGATGTGGCCCTACAAGTTGCGCTATGGCGATGTCGTATTTGAAAAACGATCCTTCAATCACTCCTGCAAAAATAGCAGAAGAAAGTGATCGCAACGGATATTCGTCATCAGAAGGAACAAGCTGGGGATTTTATCCTTATATCGCAAGAAAATACGGATTGAAAGCTGTGCAAATGGATGCGAATTATAATGTTATAAAAGAGAATATAAAAAAAGGAAATCCGATCCTAATTTCTGTAAGACCTGGTGATTTCACACAAACAGGACATGTTATGGTGATTTCGGGAATAGATTCAAATGGCAATATTATAATTAACGATCCGAATAGTTTTACTAATTCGCAAAAATCATGGAAATATGACAGATTACAACCACAAATCAAAGCGATGTGGGTGTTTAGTAATGGAGTATAAATGAAAAAATACACAAAATACAAAAAAGATCTTGAATATTCTTATACAATGGGACCTTTTCCAACTTATGAACTTATTGAAAATAAGGCTGATATTGTTGAGGAGGTCTTAATTTCTGAGGATTTCAATGACACAGAAAAACTGATAAATATATTGAATGATAAGAAAATTCCTTATACGATTTCAAGTAAACAAATCAACAAAATTTCATTAAAAGATAAGGAATACGTGATTGGAGTTTTCAAAAAGCAAAAATCAAAATTACAAGAAAAAAACCACATAATTTTGGACGGAATAGACAACATGGGAAACTTAGGTACTATTATGAGAAGTATGCTTGCATTTGGATATAAGGATTTGGCTTTGATATCAAATACGTGTGATGTTTACAATCCTAAAGTTGTCCGTGCCAGTATGGGAGCTTTTTTTAAATTAAATATCCAAAGATTTGATAATCTACAAGATTACAAGAAAAATTTCCCAGAAAATAAGATTTATTCATTTTTGCTAGATGAAAGTTCAGATGAACTTGGCGATGTGAAGTTCGAACAACCATTTAGCTTGGCGTTTGGAAATGAAGGGGCAGGGCTTCCACAAGAATACTACAATGAAAATAAGATTTTCATCAATCAATCTAAGGATGTGGATTCCTTGAATTTACCGATAGCTTGTTCTATTGCAATGTATCAATCGAGGGTGATTTAATGAAGAGAGTATTTGTATTTGATTTGGACGGAACGTTGATAGATTCTATTGAGATGATAAATAATTGTTTCAATCATACTACTAAAAAATTTGGGCTTAAACCTGTAGAAAAGGAAAAATTTAATTATTTTCTTGGAGATGGACCTAAAATTTTGGTGGAAAAATCTCTGAATTATTTGATAGAACGAGATAATTTGGATGAAGCAAAAATTCATTCTCAATTTAATAAAATTTACGATAACTACATTGAATATTACAATGGATATGATGACAAGAAAACACAATTGTATCCACATATAAGAGAAAGTTTGGATAAATTAAAAGAAATTGGCGCACTTGTTTGCGTATGCACGAATAAAACTCTTCCAGCAGCGGAGAAAATTTTGAACAATTTATTTCCACAAGGCTATTTTGATTATGTGTCTGCATTGGAAGATGAAACCAAAAGAAAGCCTAATCCATACTTGCTAGAAAAAATCGTGGAAGATTTGAATATTAAAAAAGAAGAGATTGTATATTTTGGAGACACTGATACAGATATTGAGACGTGTAAAAATGCGAATGTAACAAGTGTCGGTGTTGAATGGGGATTTAGAGAAAGAGAAGAACTCGTAGAATCGGGAGCAGATTTTGTGATTTCTGATCAAAGAAGGATAGTTGATTTTTATGGAGAATTACCAAAAAATATTGGATAAAACAATTGAAAATCTAAATGGAGGAGAAACACTTCTTCTTCACAGTTGTTGTGGGCCTTGTTCTAGTTATGTTTTGGAATATTTGTCACAGTATTTTAAGATAACTATTTTGTTTTACAATCCGAATATAAGTCCACAATCTGAGTTTGATAAAAGAGTTGTGGAACAGAAAAAAGTAATCGCAAACACAAAAGCGAAGTATCCCATAGATATAATAGTCGACAAATACAATTCGGATGAATTCTACGAAAGAGTCGCTCCTTACAAGGATTTGGGCGAAAAATCAAGGCGCTGCTATGAGTGCTACGATTTGAGAATTTATAGAACTTTTGAGATTGCAGATGATATGGGTTTTGATTTTGTAACGACGACGTTATCGGTTAGTCCTCACAAAAACAGCCAATGGATTAATGAAATCGGAGAAAAATTAGAACAAACTCATAAAACTAAATTTTTGCATTCTGATTTCAAAAAGAAAAATGGTTACAAGAGATCAATCGAATTATCGAAGGAATTTGATTTGTATAGACAAGATTACTGCGGATGCGTTTACAGCAAAAAAGAAGCAGAACAACGACATAATAATGATTGATTGAATCGGTGATTTTTATCGCCGATTTTTTTTGTGAGAAATTCTCAAAACAAAATTGATAATGGTGTTAAGTATTTGTATCGGCTAAAGTTGTTTGATATAATAAAATAAAGGAGAGATTATGAAATTTGAAAAAAAAGTAATGCTTAAGAAATATAACGACGGAGTTATAGAAGAAGTTGAAGATGTTATTTTGAGAGAATTTTTGTTGGATATCAATATTAATTCCAAACCAATTGTTAAGCTTTTGTGTATTGAAAAGGATTTACAAGAACTTGTTACGGGATATCTTATAACAGAAAATATTGTAAGGCCAGAAGATATACAAAATGTAGATATTAAAATTGACGGGAATGTTTGTGATGTTACTTTAAAAGATATCGATAACACTCCAAGTCATGTGACTACTGAAAGTGGAGATTATAAAAACGTTCCGTACAATTTTACTAACAGAGATGAAAAAGTCACTCCGATTGATTGGGACGAAGAAACGTTGTTGAAGATTTCCAATTTTAACTTATCGGGATCGCAGTTATTCAAAGAAACTGGCAATGTGCATTCTGTTGTTTTGGCAAAAAATGGAGAAATAATCTGCCAATGTGATGATATTGGAAGATACAATGCTTTCGACAAGGCTGTGGGTACTGCAGTGTTAAATGGAGAAAAACTATCTGATTTAATTGCATTTACCTCTGGAAGAATTCCTTCATCAATTGTTCAAAAATGTGTCAATTCAGGTATTTCTGTTATAGTTTCTAGAAGTGCACCAACGGATATTTCTTTGGAATTAGCTAGCAAATATAACTTGTCCGTAATCGGCTTTTGCAAACAAAGTCGTTTAAATATTTATAAGGATTTTAGAAAGAAGGATTAATTATGAAAAAATTTGCGGATTTTTTGTATGCCATTATGGCAGGGGCATTTATTGCTATGGGTGGAGTTGCGTTTTTGAGCCTAAACAATAAAATAGTCGGGGCATTTATGTTCAGCTTGGGACTTTTTGCTGTGTGTACTTTAAAGTATAATTTATTTACAGGGAAAGTTGGATATCTGTTCTGTAATGATGTAAAAACTTATTTGCCATGGTGCTTAATGGTGTGGGTTGGAAATTTGGTCGGTAGTATTATCGTAGCGGAATTGGTTCGTCTTACGAGAGTCGCTCCTGGACTTATCGAAAAATCCACAAAATTGGTTCAAGTAAAAGCAGATGATACTTTGATTAGTTTGTTTGTTTTGGGAATTTTCTGTAATATTATGGTTGTTCACGCTGTGGATCAATACTTAAACAATCCTCACGAAATTGGAAAATATTTGGGAATTATAATGAGTATTATGGTATTTATTTTGGTCGGATTTGAACACAGTATTGCAGATATGTTTTACATTCAAATGGCGAGAATGTGGAATTCACAAACAATTATCGCTCTAATTGTCATTACTTTGGGTAATGTAGTGGGCGGAATTTTGATTCCAACAATGAGAAATATAAACACAAAATTAAAAAGCGAATAAGGTTGAATGAATGTTATTACAAGTAGAAAAAGCAAAGGAAATTCTTAGAAAAACACAAAAAAAAGCATCTGATATTGAAGAAATTGATATCGATGATGCTTATAACAGAGTTTTGGCGGAGGATGTGTTGGCGAAGTTCAACAATCCTCCTTATCCAAAAAGCGCAATGGATGGATATGCTGTAAGTAGCAAAGATTCTGACAAATTATCGAAAAAGAAAATTATTGGAACGAATTTTGCTGGAGATTGCAATGATTTTGATTACGAAGAAAATACTTGCGTGAGAATAATGACAGGCGCATTCGTACCACAAGGCTACGATGCAATTGTAAAACAAGAAGACTGCGAAGTGGTTGATGATTTTATTGAAATCAAAAAATCTTACAAGCCTTTTGATTATTACATCAAAGAAGGAGAAGATGTAAAAGAGAATGATTTGTTAATTCCTAAAAACACGAGGATTTCTTCAGTTGATTTGTCGATTTTGGCTTCAAATGGTTATGCAAAAGTTAAGGTTTACAGAAAATTAAAAGTAGCGCTATTGTCGACAGGATCTGAATTGTTGTATCCTGGAGATGATTATACTCCAGGTAAAATCTACAGTTCAACTACTTTTACATTAAAATCTATTTTAAAAAATTCAGGAGTAGAAGTTGTCGAACAAAAAAACTGCATGGATGATGAACAATCAATTATAAAAGAAATAAAAAATCTAACACAAAAATCAGATATCGTTATAACAACGGGCGGTGTTAGTGTTGGTGACAAAGATTTAATGGAAACCTGTATGAAACAAATTGGAGAAGTTTTGTTTCACGGAATCGCTATGAAGCCTGGAACTCCAGTGATGGCATCAAAAGTAGGTGACACAATTGTGTTGTCTTGTTCGGGAAGTCCATTTGCAGCTTTTTGTAATTTCGAAGTTTTATTTTGGGATTTGTACAATAAATATTATGGATTAAATGTAAAACAATTTGAAAAAGGAAAAGTTGTAAAAGGATCGATGAAACCATCGAAGCTTCAACGATATGTCAGATGTTTTGTAAAAGATTCTGAGATTACGATTTTTGATAAGCACAAGAATTCCATGCTACAAGATTTGACAAATTGCAATGCGCTTTTACTTCAAAAACAAAACGAAAGCTTGGATGTGGGTTCAAGCGTGGATTATATATATTTGGGTGAAATATGAGAGTTTCTGTAGGAATATTGGCTGGTGGAAAAAGTGTGAGAATGGGTCAAAATAAGTTTGATTTGAACTTTTACGGTCACACTTTTATAGAGGAATTAATAGATAGGTTCAAAGATTTTGATGTAATTGTTTCATCTAATACAGCCGATTATTCTCCGATTAAAACTGTGAAGGATACTTATATTGATGCGGGACCTTTGAGTGGAATATTGGAGATTTTGAAAAATTCTACAAATGAATATGTATTTATAACTTCTTGCGATATGATAAATGTAAAATCTGATTTGGTTGATTTTGCAGCATCTATCGCAAGTTTTTCAGATGAAGCTGTAATTTTTGAAACAGATGAGAGATGCTATCCTACTTGCGGGATTTTTTCGAAAGAAATAATTCCTATTTTGGAAGAAATGCTTGAAAGTAAAGATTATCGTGTGATGAATTTGGTTAAGAAAATCGATACGAAATTTGTTAATTTGAAATACACAATTTTTGAGGATGAATTTGTTAACATTAATTATCCAGAAGAACTGAAACAAAATACAACACCTTTGATTTGTATTTGTGGCAAAAAAAATAGCGGCAAGACTACTTTTATTAAAAAGCTTGTTTATGAATTGAAAAAAAGAGGTAAAACTTGCTCGGTAATTAAACACGATGGGCACGATTTTGAGCTTGATTTCAAAGATACTGACACTTTTTATTACAAAGAGTACGGCGCTTGTCAGACCTTGATTTTTAACGATAAATACTTTAAATTAGATGGTAGGAGTAAAAATATTTATGATTTGATAAAATTATTAGACGATGTTGATTTGATTATTATCGAAGGAATGAAGGATTCAGATTTCATTAAATACGAATGTACTCTTACAGATGATTTGGTATGTAGCGATGTAAATAAATACGGAATTATTAGCGACAGAAATTTTAGTGGGTTCGATAATTTCGATATCAATAATCCATCAGAGTTTGCAGACTACATTATCCAAAAATTTAAAATTTAGAAGGTATTTATGGAAAATATTTTGTGCAATATGATAAAAATCAATCGTGGAAATGATGTTTTGGTTTTAGATAAAGTAAAAAAATACGGTTGGGAAGGGTTAACTTTTCCAGGAGGTCATGTCGAAAAGGTAGAATCTATAACTGAATCTGTCATTAGAGAAGCGAAAGAAGAAACTAATTTGGATATAGAAAACATAAAATATGTTGGAATGATTAGCTGGTACGACATGGACAACAACGACAGAATTGTTGGATTTTTGTACGAAACTGATGATTTTTCTGGAGAATTGATAAAGGAAAATGTCGAAGGGACATTGGAATTTATCGATTACGAAGAATTAAAAAACATGGATGGACATAGCGATTCTATGGGTGAAATTTTCGCTATTTACGACGGTAAGTATTCTGAAATCGTGCTTTATTATGAAGATAATAAATGCGTAAAAAAGGAGTGTTATAGATAGTGAGAAAAGCTAAAGGAATGATGTTCGCCATAATCTCGGCGTTGATTTTTGGATTTACACCGATTATGGTCAGAGAAACTCTGAGCAATGGAAGTAACGTAATTATGACTTCTTTTTTGAGGGGATTTTTCGTAATTCCATTTTTGATTATTTCATTGAAAAGTAGAAATGTCAGCCTCAAAGTTACAAACCAAGAATTGAAAAAACTAATTTTGATGTGTAGCATTGGTGGTTGCATCACAATGACAATGCTTTATGCATCGTATCAATATATTTCCGTTGGGCTTGCAACTTCTATTCATTTTATTTTTCCGACGATTGTAACAGTGTATTCGGTTATGTTCTTAAATGAAAAGATGACAAAATACAAATTCATCTCACTAATCACATCTATAATCGGAGTTATTTTACTAGCAAATAATGTCGGTGGAAGCAGTAATTTTCCGTTGGGAATGTTCTTGGCAGTGGCATCTGGTTGTACTTATTCTTTTTATTTGATTTATATGGATGTATCAGGGCTAAAAAACATGGACAGTGTCAAAGTTACATTTTACAATTGCACAATTAACTCAACGATGCTTTTTGTATTTGGGCTTATTACTGGAGATTTTACATTGTCTTTATCAAGATATGCGTGGATTATCGCATTCGTTATTTCAATATTGGTTTCAGTATTTGGAACGCTATTCATTCAACTTTCCATTGTGAATGCTGGTGTTAGCACGTACACGATTTTTTCGACCTTGGAGCCAATTACATCTGTAATATTGGGGATTATTTTATTTAACGAAACTACAGATCCAAGAAGATTGCTTGGCTGTTTTATGATATTTTTGTCGGTGATGATACTAGCAGTTTCAACGAGATTTCAAGAAAGAAAAGCAAAGGGAAGTGTAAATAATGAATGATGTTGAAAAATTAAAACAAATTGTAGAACAAAGTGACAAAATCGTGTTTTTTGGTGGAGCAGGAGTGTCTACTGCATCTGGAATTCCAGATTTTAGATCAGCAACGGGACTTTACAACAAGAAAAACGACAGCGATTTTTCGCCAGAATATATGTTGAGCCACGAATTTTTCGTGACACGTCCCGATTTATTTCAGAATTATGTTTTGGAAAATTTAATTATCGATGGAGTAAAACCAAACAAAGCTCATTTGTCTTTGACAAAGTTAGAAAAAGCTAACAAATTACTGGGAGTAATCACACAAAATATCGACAGCTTAGACAAAATGGCTGGAACTAAAAATATCGCAGAAATTCACGGCAATTTGAGAGATTATTACTGTGTAAATTGTGGTGCAAAATACGATTTGGATTATTACAAACAACAAAGACCATGCAAATGTGAAAAATGTGGAGGTGTTGTTCGTCCAGATGTTACATTGTACGGAGAAGTTCCACCACAAAGTGAATTTGCAAAAGCTATCAGTTGGATTAACAAAGCAGACACGATGATTGTCGCGGGAAGTTCACTTGTCGTGTATCCTGCAAGTGGTCTTATCAATTATTTTAGAGGAAATAATTTGATACTAATTAATCTAGATCGTACAAGCTACGATAATATGGCAAATATCGTGATTCACGACGATATTGCAAAAACTTTAGAATATGTGACGAGGGATATTGATGAAAGATAAAATCAAAAATTATTTGCAAAAAGTGTACGGAGTTGATTTTTTGTCGAAGACTATGATAGTAGTCGCTCTGATACTTTCTTTGATTAATTTAAAATTTAAAAATAGAGTTATAGAGATCATTACGATGATTTTAATTGTGTATTTCGGAATTTTCAGAGTTTTTTCTGTTAACAAATATCAACGAATGATTGAGAATCAAAAATTCTCAAAGGCTGTAAAACCTATGACTGATTTTTTTGAAAAATACAAAATCAGAGCCGCAAATTCCAAGGACAAGAAGTACATTAAATGTCCTAACTGCAAAAAAGAAATGAAAATTCCAAGAAATAAAGGAAAAATCAAAGTAACTTGTCCTCATTGTGGGCATAAATTTGTGAAGAAAAGTTAATTATTTTGAAAAAATAAATATGATAATAATGCTACAAATCTACTACGGAAAAAGTAGTAGATTTTTTGTTGCTATAAATGAGGATTATAGTCTTATCAATTGCGACTTTATTTTAAAAAAACAATTTCACGAACGTTTCATAAAACTATCGTAATATAATATCAGATTACACGAATGCGTGTTATCTAAATATGAACTTAGATATTTTATGGAGGAAATTATGAGAAAAAATGTATTAAAAGGAACAACTTTGCTACTAGCATTGTGTTTTAGCGTTGGAGCGGTAGGTTGCCAAAAATCTAGTGGAAATACGGGAAAAGAAACTAAAGTGGTAAGCCCAAAAGAAGCGGGAATGAAAAACGATAAAAACCGTGAAAACGAAAAATTCAAACCTTCTGATTATTCATTACAACCAAAAGATGAATTTGTATATGAGTTTTTGGGATTGAAGTTCAAGCTTTCAGAACAAGTTAAAAAAGATATGAAAGACAAGAAGATTGCGATGTTGGATGAACAAAGTCCTATCGACAAGGAATTGAAATACGCTATGCTTACTTTCAGCAAATTAACTGAAGAACAAAAAAATGCAGTAGTGGATAAAATGGGTGATGGATACGAAAAATGGCAAAAAGAACTTGAAAGAGTGGGTTCTATTGGAATGTTTGACAAAAATATGCCTGAAGCTGAAATCGCCAAAATCACAAAATGCGACAATAACAAAAAAATCGGCGAATCAAAAGATGGTAAGTTCACTTACTTCATAAGTTCAAAAGGTAAAATGGATGAAGGTTTTGCAAAAGAATTTGCTAAAATTCAAATTGATATTATAGACAAAAAACCACGTCCTGAAAATGGATTTGTATTATCTGAAAAAACTGATTTGGAAAATACAGAAGCATTCGACAAAAAATCTGTTAAGGGTTTGAGCAATTTATCCACAAAAGATATCAATGGCAAAGATTTCTCAAGCAAAGATTTTTCAAAATACGACCTTACAATGGTAAATGTATTTGCCACTTGGTGTAGTGCTTGTGTGAATGAAATTCCTGATTTGAGTGAGGTTCAAAAAGAAATGAAGAACAAAGGTGTAAATATTGTAGGAGTTGTCACAGATACTGTGGACGATAATGGTACTAATAATGAAGCATTGCAAAAGGCAAAACTAATTCAAGAAAAAACAAAAGCTTCATATCCATTCTTAATGCCAGACAAATCAAACTTCAACGGCAGATTAAACGGAATTCAAGCAATGCCAGAAACTTTCTTTGTCGATAAAAATGGAAATATTATAGGAGAAACTTATTCTGGTGCAAAATCAAAAGAAGAATGGAAACAAGTTATCGAAAAAGAATTAGCTAATTTGAAAAATAAATAAAATTAGGTGATTTAAATGTACAAAAAATTTATTCATAGCCGTATATTTTCAGTTACGATTTTATTTCTGTCTGTTGGGATGATTTATTACGGTTACAACAACGGCGAAGTAAAAGTTGTGTTGGATAAGGCTATAAGAATTTGCATGGAGTGTATTGGAATTGGATAAGATTAAAGATTTACTAAGCTTTGGAACGAAGAAAAACAGATATAAAATAATGGATAATTTCAGACACGCTTTTCAATCGCTGTGGTTTTTGATTACAAATTCTTATGTAGAAGGTTTTAAAACCGGAAAGATTTACGGTGGAAACCTCAAGAAAATTTGCGTTCCGGGGATGAATTGTTATTCTTGCCCCGGAGCCAAAGGCTCTTGCCCGATTGGCTCATTACAAGCTGTAATTGGAAACTCTAATTTTAAGTTTAGCTATTACATAGTAGGATTTTTGTTTTTCATTGGAGCTTTGATGGGAAGATTTGTGTGTGGATGGTTGTGTCCGTTTGGATTGATTCAAGATTTGTTATATAAAATCCCTTTCTTCAAAAAGATAAAAACTTTTAAATACGATAAACATTTGAGAAAATTAAAATATTTTATTTTGGTAATTTTCGTAATAATTTTGCCGATGTTTGTGGTGGATATTTTGGGACAAGGCTCTCCGTATTTTTGCAAATTGATTTGCCCGATAGGAATGCTTGAAGGAGGAATTCCTCTCGTATTACTCAACAAAAGTATGAGAGGAGCGATTGGATTTTTGTATTATTGGAAGGGAACTATTCTGATACTTACGATTTTACTTTCAATAATGATTTACAGACCTTTCTGCAAATATATTTGTCCTTTGGGTGCGATTTATTCATTTTTCAATCCGATTTCTATTTTCAAATATAGATTGGACAAAAATAAATGTATTAGTTGTGGAAGATGCAAGAAAGTTTGCCAAATGAACGTGGATCCTACGAAAAACTGCAATCATAAGGAATGTATTAGATGTGCAAGATGCAAAAATGCCTGCCCTGTTGATGCGATAAGCTGTGGAATAAAAGAAAAGAAATAATACTCAAAATCATTTATAGAAAATTTCAATAAATGAATCTTGGAATTTGTTGTGTCTGTATGATACAATGTTATCGAAAAGATTTTTAGGAGGAATTTATAGTGAAAAAACTTTTATTAACATTAGCTTTAGTATCAGCTTTAACTGTTACTGGATGTTCAAATAATTCAGATAAACCAGCTGACAATAATACTAAAACAGAACAAAATGCTGAAAAACCAGCAGAAAAGACTGAAGAAAAAGCAGCCATAAAAGAAATGAAAGGCGCTGATCTTGAAGCAATCGAACAAGACAAGAAGAAAAAAGAAACTGTATTGGTTGTTGACGTTAGAAGCAAAGAAGAATACGACCAAGGTCATGTTAAATGGGCTATCAATATGCCAATCGACACTTTTGAACAAGAAGTTTCTAAGTTAGATGCTTACAAAGATAAAGCTGTAATCACAGTTTGCAACACAGGAAAGAAAAGCCAAAAAGCTGCTGAAATTTTAGTAAATAACGGATTCAAAGATGTTACAAACGCAGAAGGCGTTAAGAAATTTGAATACAAATTAGTTAAATTCGCTAACATTTTACCAGAAGATTTAGTAAAAGCATCTGAAGATACTAACAATGTTATAGTTGATGTTAGAGATAAAAAAGATTATGATGCAGGTCATATCAAAAATGCAATTAACATTCCATTAGATGAAGCAGATGCAAGATTATCAGAAATTCCTACAGATAAACCGGTTTACACTTATTGCTATTCTGGAAATAAATCTGGTCAATTAGCACAAAAACTAATCGACAGAGGAAACAAAGACGTATTCAACTCTTTGGATGGAACTAAAGAACACGACTACGAATTAGTAAAATAGTTTTTAAAATTAATGCGGCTCAGAATTTGGGCCGCTTTTTTTACAGGAGATTGAATGAACGCAGTAATTTTAATGACTAAAATTCCAAATAAAAATTCTAAAACAAGATTATCTACAATTTTATCTGAAAAACAAAGGATAACGATGAGTAATAATTTGATAGAAAAAAATATAAATGCTATCAAAAACTACAAAGTTTTTTTGTCTCTAACGCCAGATGAATTATTTGACGATTACACAAAAAATTCTCCTTATGATTGCATCAGACAAACGGGAGATGATATCGGTCAAAGGATGAATAATTCGATAAAAGAAGTTTTGTCATGTGGATATTCTAAGGTTATTTTAATTGGATCAGATATTATTGATTTTGATAGTGAGATTTTTAATGAAGCTTTTTACAAATTAGACACCAATGATGTAGTATTTAGTCCTACTGAAGACGGCGGTTATAGTCTCATTGGAATGAAAAAAGCGTACGACATGTTGTTTGAGAATAAAAAATATTCCAATCCAGATGTAGAAAATGATTTGGAAAATTGTCTGATTGAAAATGGCTTGTCCTATTTTAAATTGAGACAAACTCACGATGTAGACACTGATATTGATTTTATCAAATACATATCGCAATCAAAAAACGTCAAATTACTTGGCAAAGGTGAGTATAATTCTAATTATTTAATAGATGGGGATTATTTGATAAGAATTGCAAGAGGCTCACAAATGCATTTGAATAATCAGATAGAATACGAAAACAATGCTCTAAAATTCTTGGAACAATCAAAAGTTACACCGAAAGTATACGATTTGAAAAAAGATGAAATGTCCGGTATTTCTTATTTAACAGAAGAATACTTGATTGGTAGAGAACTTAATTATCACACAGATTTAAAAATTGCAGCGTATCTTTTATCAAAAATTCATTCTCTTGATGTAACTGGCAAAGATTTTATAAAAGCAGACAGTCCTTTTAATATGATGTTTGAAGAATTTACACAGATGTTTTCTCATTATCAAAACTGGGACAAAAAAATAAAATCTACAGAAGATAAAATTTCGGATATGCTACAATACATTAAAAATTTGGGGCTTGATTCTACTCTTGAAAATCCGTGTCTTATCAACACTGAATTAAATAACCAAAACTTCATAATAGGAGAAAAGTCTTATGTTATAGATTGGGAAAAACCAATAATTGGAGAGCGTGAGCAAGATTTGGCGCATTTTTTGGCACCAACGACGACTTTTTGGAAAACAGATGTAATATTTGATATGGACACAATAGATGATTTCTTAAATGAATACAACAAATTATCAAAAATAAAAGTCGATAGGAAAAAGTTCGTAAAATATTTGTTGTTCACATTTCTAAGAGGAATAACTTGGTGTTCAATGGCATATACTCAATACGTGGATGAGAATAGAGATAGTGGATTTACTTTTGAAAAGATAAAAGCATATTTGTCTGTTGAATTTTTGGATAATATATGGGAGTTTATAAAAGCGAATGATTTCAGTAATAGTGCCAGTGTATAATGAATCTGACAAAATCGATAGATTCATCGACCACCTGGATGTTTTTGATGATGAATTTGAAGTGATTTTCAGCGTGAGCGGCGATGACGACACGTTTGAAAAAATCAGAGACAGAGGATATAAACCAATTAGAAGCATCAAGGGTCGTGGCAATCAAATTATAAATGGAATTGCAAATTCAACAGGAGAAATAATTCTGATTCTTCACGCGGATACTTTCTTCAAAGAAAATCCAAAAGAAGAAATCAAATCAATTTTACAAAATTATAAAATGGGTTGTTTCAGCATTTCATTTGTACCAAAACAGTTCATAATGCAAATTGTCGCATTTAATTCCAATAATCGTGTCAAACACAGAAACATCGCATTTGGTGATCAGGGAATGTTTTTTACAAGAAAATTTTATTATGAGATGGGTGGATTCAAAAATATTGATTTAATGGAAGATTATGATTTTTCGATTAGGGTAAAGGAAAAAGGCCACATTATCTTCCAATCAAAGATGAGGATATATTCTTCATCGCGTAGATTTCAAAAAAATGGTCCTTTTAGGACTATGTGGACGATGCAGAAATGTCAACATATGTATCGCAAGGGGGAAAAAGTAGATGATATCAAACAAAAGTACAAATGATTACTTACAAGAAGTTAAGGACAAGTGTATTGAATGTGGTAAATGCACAAAATGTTGTCCTTTTTTGACGAAATACAAGATTAATTTAAAAGATTTTGCAGACAGACAAGACTTGGCATTTTCTTGTTTCTTGTGTCAAAAATGTAAAGCGGTGTGTCCGGTTGACTTGGATGGAAAAAAGATTTCTCTTATTTTAAGAAAACAAAATCCTAAATTCGAATCAGTAAAAAAACAAAAAGAAAATTATTTCTTCAAAAACAAATCTAAAAGAAAAACAAAAGATTTGCTGTATTTGGGCTGTAATTTTCCAGCATTTTATCCAGATACTACAAAATATTTAATGGAATTGTTCAACAAAGAAGGATTTGATTATTCAATTGATTGTTGCAATCTACCAAGTGATTATACTGGATTTGAAAATAATTATATGGAAAGATTTGAAAAAGAACTCAAAGACAAGGAAGTCGAAAGAATTGTGTGCGTGTGTCCAAACTGTTTCCACAAATTTTACAAAAATTTGTCGGTTGAAGTTATTACGATTTTCAAATGGCTTGAAGAAAGAGATATGATACAAGATATTGATGAGGAAGTAAATGTGTTCTTCCCATGCTCTGACAGATATAATCACATAATTTTTGAAGAAATCAAAAGACATATCAAAGGATTTAACAATAAATACATAAGTACAAACTGCTGTGGAGCAGGTGGAATTGCAGGAAAAAGCGAAAAAGACATCGCAACTCAAATGCAAAACTCCATTAAAAACGAAAAAATGTATACTTATTGTGCGACTTGTTCGTCCAAGTTTGTGGCAAATAATGAAGTGCACCACTTTGTAAGTACAATGGTTGGTATAGATGAAAAATGCGATCCAAGCTTTTTCAAAAATGCATTAAAAGGAAAATTTAGGGGGAGAAAATGAGATTCGAAGATAGAATTTCTGAAAAATATAAAACAACTGGCGATATCACAACACTACAATTAAACATTACTGAAAAATGTAATTTGCGTTGTAAACACTGCCACGTTATGAAGAACAGCGAAAACTTAGAAATGAGCAAAAAAACTATGGAAGATTGCTTGAAGTTTTTGGATAACCACAAGATGAAAACTGTGGATATTACAGGTGGAGAACCAACAACACATCCAGAAATTGTGTGGTTTATGAAGGAATGCTTGAAAAGAGTAGACGAGCTTATTATTAGAACGAACGCCACAGATATCGAAAAAAACAAGGAATTAATGGATTTGTTTGATAAAGAAAAAATCAAAATTGTCGTATCTCTTCCTTGCTACACACAAGATAACGTAGACAGCCAAAGAGGAGATGGCGTATACGACAAAGTCATTGCTAACTTAAAGAAACTTAATGAAATGGGCTATGGAACTGAAAAAGAATTGGACTTGGTTTACAATCCACTTGGTGGATTCTTACCACCAGAACAATCCAATCTTCAATCAGATTATGAACGCGAGTTGAAAAAGAAGGATGTTGTGTTTAATAATTTGTTCACTATTACAAATATGCCTATTGGATATTTCAAAGATTTTTTGATCGAAAAAGGCGAATACGAAGATTACATGAAATTGTTGGAAGATAATTACAATGAAGAAACTTGTGAAAATATAATGTGTAGATTCCAAATTTCTGTGGATAGCTTAGGAAATCTTCACGATTGCGACTTCCACTTAGCAGAAAAAGTCCCAATGAAAGACTACACAAACATCAAAGATTTAATTGATGTGAAGGATTTGTCCAGAGAAATCGTGTGGAAAGATTACTGCTACGGTTGTACTGCAGGAAGTGGATCAAGTTGTGGAGGTGCATTGGATGAGTAAATTAACTAACGAAGAAATTTGGCAACAATTTACAGAAGGAATAGATTGTGCGCAAGTAGTTTTGAGATATTTCGCAGATGATTTGGGCGTAGATAAGGAACTTGTTACAAAAATCGCATCACCATTTACAGGTGGAATGTACAAGGGAATGACTTGTGGAGCAGTAACTGGTGCCTACATGGTTTTGGGAATCAAATACGGCCATTCAAAGCCAAATGAAGGCGAAAAGAAAGTCGAACTAGTGAAAAAAATGTTCGAATTCGATACCAAATTCAAAGAAAAACAATCTACGATAATTTGTGAAGAAATATTGGGAGATAATATAGCAGAAAATCTTGAAAAAATCGAACAAGAAAACACTATGCAAAGAAAATGTCCACAAGCTGTGAATGATGCAATAGATATATTAGAGGAAATGTTTGAAGAAAAATAAAATGAGAGCTGTCTACTTTGGTAGGCAGCTTTTTAGGTGTGTATTTAAAAATCCTAATGCTAAGAATATCATACGGAAAAAATTGGCTTGATTTCAAATCGAAAAAATCCAGCTAAAATCGCACTGTTTGAGCGAAGGCGAGTTTGCGATTTTAGGATTTTGAGATTTAGAAATCTACATTTTTTGTAGTCTAGATATTCGTGCATTAGATTTTTAAAAATCATTATGATTTGCTAATAAATATTTCTATTTAAATAATGATATAATACAAGTAACAAAGGAAAGAGAGAAAATTATGATTATTATTAGAAATATAAAATTAAAAAATGACGACGAAAACGAATTGAAGAAAAAAATCTCTAAAATGATTGGAATGAAAAACTTCAATTATGAAATCTACAGGAAATCAATTGATGCTAGAAGGGGAATTCTGTTCAACTATCAAGTTATCGTCGATGTCGATTTGCCCGACAAAAAGATAAAATCAATTAAAAATTGCGAGAAATATTTTGAGGAAGATTTTAACTTAGAAGATGTCGATAATTCGAAAAGCGTCACAGTTGTTGGAAGTGGTCCTGCGGGATTATTCTGCGCGTATTTATTAGCGAAAAACGGAGCTAAGGTGAAAGTTATTGAACGAGGAAGCGAGGTATCCAAAAGAGTTGACGATATCAACAAATTCCTGGATACTGGTAAGCTTAACACAAACAGTAACGTTCAATTTGGAGAAGGTGGAGCTGGAACTTTTTCTGACGGGAAATTAACTGCACGCTCTAAAGACAAAAGAGTCAGAGAAGTTTTGAAGACTTTTGTGGACTACGGCGCTCCTAGTGAAATTATGTATGACTCCAAGCCGCACATTGGAACCGATGAATTGCAAAAAGTAATTGTGAACATGAGAAATGACCTTATCAAAATGGGTTGTGAATTTGAATTCGATACATTGATCGACGATGTCGAAATTGAAAATGAAAAATGTGAGGGAATAAAATCACATAATAGAAAATTTCAATCTGACTGTTACGTTTTTGCTCTTGGAAATAGTTCGAGAGATACGGTGATGATGTTAGCCGACAAAATTAAAATGACGAACAAACCTTTTGCGGTTGGTTTTAGAATTGAGCATCCACAAAAAATGATTGATTTTGCACAATATAAATGCGACAGAGATCTTCCGAGTGCGACTTATCAGCTTTCTTATTCTGAGGAAAACAAAAGGGGAGTGTACACTTTTTGCATGTGTCCAGGTGGATATGTAATCAATGCTTCCAGTGAAGAAAATGAATTGTGCGTCAATGGTATGAGTTTTCACAAAAGAGACGGCAAAAACGCAAATAGTGCGATTGTGTGTGGTATAGATGAAGATACTTATGGACATAATTTATTAGACGGGATTAGATTTCAACAAGAAATCGAACGCAAAGCTTTTGAATTGGGAGGAGCGAACTACAATGCTCCAGTTCAGTTGGTAAAAGATTTTATGGATGATAAAAAATCTGAAAAAATCGGAGAAGTTGAACCTACTGTGAAACCTGGATATGTTTTGAGCAATTTGAATGATATTTATCCAGAACATGTTACAAATTACATTAAAACTGCGATTAAAATGATGGACAACAAGCTTCACGGATTTTCAATGGATGATGCTATACTCACAGGAGTTGAAACGAGAACATCGTGTGCAGTGAGAATGGATCGAGATGATTTGTTAAGAAGCGAAAATGTTGATAATTTGTATGTGATTGGCGAAGGTAGTGGATATTCTGGAGGAATCGTGTCAAGTGCGATTGACGGATTGAAGGCTGCTGAAGTTATTCTTACATCAAAGTTATCTAAATAATTTAAAAAGCTATATTATTGGGTATATTTATTAAAGATAAATTTTTAATTAATTTGAAGAGGGGAATAAAATGATACTTTGTATAACTGCGAATCCTGCTATAGATGTGATTTACGAAATGGATGAGCTGGATACTAATGGAGTAAATGTAGTTGATGATGCGTACAAAACGCCTGGAGGAAAAGGGATAAATGTGTCCAAAGTTTTGGATTTGTTGAGGGCAGATTTCATGGTTACAGGCTTTATCGGAGGAAGTAATGGAGATTATGTAATCGACAAGTTAGACGATGTGAATATTAAGCACGATTTTATTTTTACAAATGTCGACACAAGAAACTGCATTAGAGTGATTCATGGCGATAAGCAATTTGAAATCTTTGAAAAAACTAACAAAATTGATTCTAGATTTGAAAGAACTTTTATGTCACTTATTAAAGAAATCGGGAAAAATTACAATATAGCAGTAATCAGTGGAAGTTTGATGAACGGTTTATCCGAAGATTTTGTCGAAGAAACTATGGATATTCTAAAAGCTAACAGCAAGATTATTTTGGATACAAATGGACAAGTGACTAAAAAAGTTTTGGAAAATAATTATAAACCATACGCAATCAAGCCTAATTTCTATGAATTTAAGGAAATTATTGGTTTAACAGAAGATGTTTCTTCAGAAGATTTCGTCAACAAAGATTCTGAGTATTTGAAGGAAATTTTCAGCAATAAATTGTTGGATGATATTGAAATTGTTTTGGTTACCAATGGAAAATACGGAGCGATTTTAAAATACAAAGATAATTTGTACAAGATTTCTGTTCCTCAATATAAAATACAAAGAACTGTCGGAAGTGGAGATGCTACTGTGGCAGGCCTCGCGAAATTCTTGGATGATGGAGAAGGCGTAATGGAAACTGTTTTGAAGGCTTTATCTCTTGGCGTATTAAATGCGAGAGTTTCAGAAGTTGAAAAGCTGGACGCAGATAAAATAAACGAAGTAGCAGAACAAATAAATGTTGAATTATTATAGAAGATATACGCACCAAAAGTTTTTTTGGTGCTTTTTTCTTGCTCAAAAATTTGTATTTCTGATATAATAGCTGTAAAGAAATAAAAGGAATAAATTTGCTTGACTTGTGATCATTTGTATGGTAAATTTATTCTCAACATTAAAAATTTTTAACAAAGTTTTTATTTATTTTATGAGGAGGGTATTATGCAATTTATCGGCGAAGGATTAACATTTGATGACGTACTTCTAGTACCAGGTCCATCAGAAGTGTTACCTAATGAAACTATCTTGAAAACAAGATTAACTAAAAAAATTGAATTGAACATTCCTATGATGTCAGCAGGAATGGACACTGTAACTGAGTCAAAAATGGCTATCGCTATGGCGAGACAAGGCGGGATCGGAATTATTCACAAGAACATGACTATTGAAGAACAAGCAAGAGAAGTAGATAGAGTTAAACGTTCAGAAAATGGAATAATTACTGATCCTTTTTACTTATCTGCAGATGACAAAATCGTTGATGCTTTGAAATTGATGAGTCATTACAGAATTAGCGGTGTACCTATAGTTAATGATGATATGACTTTAGTCGGAATCCTAACTAACAGAGATGTTAGATTCGTAAAGGACGAACAACTTCCAATTGGAGATGTTATGACTAAGGACAATTTAATAACAGGTCACGAAAACATATCAATGGATGAAGCCTTGGAAAAAATGATGAATGCTAAGATTGAAAAACTTCCAATTGTAGATGAAAACTTCAAATTAAAAGGTCTTATCACTACAAAAGATGTTGAAAAAACAATCCAATATCCAAATTCAGCAAGAGATTCACAAGGAAGATTATTAGTTGGTGCAGCTGTTGGTATCACTAATGATATGATTGAAAGATGTCAAGCTTTAGTAGATGCAAAAGTTGATGTCGTAACTATTGATACAGCTCACGGTCATTCAAGAGGAGTTTTGAATGCTGTCAGAAAATTAAAAGAAGCTTTCCCAGATCTTCAAATTATCGCAGGTAATGTTGCAACAGCAGATGCTACAAGGGATTTGATAGAAGCTGGGGCAGATTGTGTTAAAGTTGGTATCGGACCTGGATCTATTTGTACGACAAGAGTTGTAACAGGTATAGGTGTTCCTCAAATGACAGCTATAATCGAATGTGCAAAAGAAGCTGATAAACACGGTATTCCAATCATCGCCGATGGTGGTATTAAATACTCAGGAGATATTACAAAAGCATTAGCAGCAGGTGCATCTGTTATCATGGCAGGTAGCTTGTTCGCTGGTACTGAAGAAAGTCCTGGAGAATTAGTTGTATTAGAAGGTAGACAATACAAAGAATACAGAGGAATGGGTTCGCTTGGAGCTATGAAAGCTGGAAGTGGAGACAGATATTTCCAAAATAACACTAAAAAATACGTTCCAGAAGGAGTAGAAGGTAGAGTTGCTTACAAAGGATCTGTTGCAGAAGTTGTTTATCAATTAGTTGGTGGACTTCGTTCAGGTATGGGTTATGTAGGAAGCAAAGACTTAGTTGAATTAAAAGAAAAATCAAAATTCGTGAAGATTTCTCCAGCAACACTTGTAGAAAATCATCCACATGATATTACAATTACTAGAGAATCTCCAAACTATACAAAAAAATAGGAGCAAACAATGGATATTAGATTAATAATGGGAAGCAGTTCAGATATTGAAGTTGCAAAAAAAGTTACTAAAATGTTGAAAAAATTTGATCTATCTTATGAAGTATCAGTTATTTCAGCACACAGAGCATTGGATGTTTTAAAAGAAACTGTTGAAAAAGACGACTGCAAAGTTTACATCACAATCGCTGGCAAAGCAGCACACTTAGGTGGAGTAACAGCAGGAATGACAACAAAACCAGTTATAGGAATTCCTGTAAAAGGATCTGCACTTGCTGGAATGGATGCTTTGTTTTCAATAGTTCAAATGCCTAAAGGAGTTCCAGTTGCAACTGTAGCAATCGATGGTGGAGAAAATGCAGCTATCTTAGCAGCTCAAATGATTGCTTTGTCTGACGAAAAACTAGCTCAAAAATTAAAAGATTACAAAGAAGAAATGAAACAAGGTGTCATTGATTCTGACAGGGAGTTAGAAGAAATATAATGGGATTAACTTACAAAGATTCTGGTGTAGATAAAGAAAAAGGCTACGAAGAAGTTCAAATTATAAAAGAAATCGTAAAGAAAACTCATGGAAAAGAAGTTCTAACAGGTATCGGTGGATTTGCTGGTTTATTTAAACCAGAAATCTCCGATATGAAAGAACCTGTATTGGTTAGTGGAACTGATGGCGTTGGAACAAAAATCAAATTAGCCATGGAACTAGACAAACACGATACAGTTGGTATTGATTTGGTTGCAATGTGTGTTAATGATGTTTTGTGCCAAGGGGCAAAGCCATTGTTTTTCTTGGATTACATCGCTACTGGAAGTTTAAAACCAGAAAAAATGGCGGATTTGGTTCGTGGTGTAGCGGAAGGTTGCACTCAATCAGAATGTGCATTAATTGGCGGAGAAACTGCTGAAATGCCAGGATTGTACAAAGAAAATGATTATGATTTGGCGGGATTTGCAGTTGGAATCGTAGACCGCGAAAAAATAATTGACGGAAGCAGCATCAAAGAAGGAGACGTTGCAATATCTTTGTCTTCAAGCGGAGTTCACAGCAATGGATTTTCACTTGTAAGAGCGGCATTGGATATGGCAAATGTGAAATTATCCGACAAATTTGAAGATACTACAGTTGGAGAAAGACTTTTGGTTCCTACGAGAATTTACGAAAAAGAAATCTCAGCTTTATTAAAAGAAGTTCAAATCAAAGGAATTGCTCACATCACAGGTGGTGGATTGTACGAAAACGTGCCTAGAATGTTGCCTGAAAATATAGGAATAGAATTTGACTTAAAAGAATCAGAAATTGATCCTGTGTTCAAAGCTATTCAAGAATGGGGAAATGTCGAAACAAAAGAAATGTTCTCCACATTTAATATGGGAATTGGAATGGTAGTTGTAGTAGATGCAAAAGATGTGGATAAATCTCTTGAAATATTACAAAAAATAGATCCAAAAGCAAAAAAATGCGGAGTTTGCAAACAAACAGAAACAAAAGTTGCGATTAATCTAGACTAATGTAGGAATTAATCAAAATTTTCAAAAATAATTGTGGGTCAATAAAGTGAGGGAGAATATGTCGAAAAAATTTATTTCATTTGTTGATGAAGGTCTTTTGAATATGACTTATACTTCCAGGTTACAATCATATTTGGAAGGAAATGTCGTGGATGTAAATCCTTTCGATCTTTTTGATGTGGAGACTCCACTGACTATCAACTCCGGATATTCCAAAAAAGATATTTTAAATGATTTTGGGTTGTACACTGATATGGTTCATTTGAAAAAATCATTGTATGGAATTGATTATATGTATATAGGAATGGATCAAAAAGGAATTGGAAGCATTTTGGGAAGTGAAACCAAGATGACTGAAAAAGGCGATTCATTGACATCAGTGTATGCGCTTGATGATTACAAAGATTTTTCCAAAATGGAAAATATCGATATAAAATCTAGCGAAACTGTTGTAAATTTTATCGAAAAAGCTAAGAAAACAAAAGAAGCAATGAGAGGAATCACCATATTTGGTGCTGTGACAGGACCTCTTACGACAGCATCAGGAGTTAGACCTGTGGAAAAACTTCTTCGTGACACTCGAAAAAACAAGGAAGATATCAAAAGACTGTTGGAAATGTGCACAGATTATACTATAGAATTTGTAAAGATTTTTACAGAAGAAATAGGTGGATGTTTTTTCAAAATTGCTGATCCAGTTTCCTCGTTGAATGTCATAAGCAAGAAACAATACGATGAATTTACTCAACCTTACATGGAAAAATTATCAGATAGTGTGTACGAAATCACTGGAATTAAGCCTATGGTTCATATCTGCGGCAAAACAGATAAAGTGTGGGAAAATTTCAGGGACAGTAGTTTTTCAAGATTTTCTGTGGACAATATCGAAGATATCGGAGAATTGAAAAATAGTTTGGGCGACAATATGATAATCGAAGGAAATATTGCGCCTATGGATATACTATTGAATTCAGATCCAGAGACTGTGAGAAACGAAGTCAAAACACTTTTGCAAAAGGCGTCAGACAGTCCAAAAGGTTTCATCCTAAATGCAGGATGTACTGTTTGTGATAACACTCCAATTGAAAACATTGAAAGCTACATCAGAGCTGTGTGTGAATTCGGAAAAGATGCTTCGATTGGAAATTTGCCAAAAGGATTGACCAATATATAAATTTATAAAATTAACAACCATTTATTTTTCAAAATTAAATGGTTGTTTTTGAATTGAAAAATGTATCCCAATATTGTGTTATCAAGACTTGATAATACTTTTATGGTATAATATGTGAGTATTGGAGGGATTTAGATGTTAACAGTTAACAATTTAAGTGTCATATTCCCCGATAAAAAATTATTTGAGGATGTTAACCTAATTTTTAATCCAGGTAACTGTTACGGAGTTATTGGTGCGAATGGTGCTGGGAAATCTACATTCCTCAAAATTTTATCCGGAGAAAAAGAGCCTACAAAAGGCAATGTCACGATAGATAAGAACACAAGATTATCGAAACTTAATCAAGATCACTACGCTTTTGAAGAAAACAGCGTAATGGATACAGTTTTGATGGGAAACAAAAAGCTTTACGATATCCAAAAAGAAAAAGATGCTATATACATGAAGCCAGATTTCAGCGATGAAGATGGAATGATAGCAGCGGAATTAGAAGCAGAATTCCAAGAACTTGGAGGATATGAAGCAGAAGCGGAAAGTTCATCTTTGCTGCAGGGTTTGGGAATAACGACACAACAACATTTTATGTTGATGAAAGATTTGAAAGAATCTGACAAGGTAAAGGTGTTATTAGCACAAGCTTTGTTCGGAAATCCAGGAATATTGCTACTAGACGAACCTACAAATGGTTTGGATTTAAAAGCAATATTGTGGCTACAAGATTTTCTGATGGATTTTCCAGGAATTGTAATCATAGTATCTCACGATAGATATTTCTTAAACGAAGTGTGCACTCATATGGTCGATGTCGACTACGGAAAGATTAATATGTTCGTTGGTAACTACGATTTCTGGTATGAATCAAGCCAACTTGCACTTAGAATGCAAAAAGAACAAAACAAGAAAAAAGAAGACAAAATCAAAGAACTTCAAGATTTCATTCAAAGATTTTCTGCAAATAAATCAAAATCCAAGCAAGCTACAAGTAGGAAGAAACTTTTAGACAAAATCACATTAGATGACATTAAACCATCTAGTAGACGTTATCCATTCGTTGGATTTGAACTTTCAAGAGAAGTTGGAAATGAAATTTTGAATGTAGAAAACTTGACTGTAGAACAAAATGGCAACAAGCTTATCGATAATTTGAGCTTCAGAGTAAACAAAGGAGATAAGATTGGATTCATCGGAAACGAAATCGCCATCACGAAATTCTTCGAAATAATCAACGGAAACGATGATGATTATACAGGAGAATACAAATGGGGACAAACTATAACTCACACGTATTTTCCAAAAGATAATACTAGGTTCTTCGAAGATTGCGATTTGAATTTGATTGATTGGTTGAGACAATTCAGCGAAGAAAAATCTGAAATTCACATCAGAGGATTTTTGGGAAAGATGCTATTTTCAGGAGACGAAGCTTTGAAGAAAGCCAACGTTCTTAGCGGGGGCGAAAAAGTCAGAATGATGTTTTCCAAAATGATGGTAACACCAGCCAACGTTTTGGTGTTCGACCAACCTACAAACCATTTGGATTTGGAAAGTATCGAAGCTGTAAATAACGGTTTGATTACATTCAAATCAAACATTTTGTTCACATCACTCGATCACCAATTTGTATCTTCTGTTGCAAATAGAATTATTGAAATATTTGATGACGGAACTTATCGTGACGTATCAATGAATTACGAAGACTATATAGAAAAATATTTAACTAATAATTAGGAGTAGAAATGAAACATCAATTAGTTATTGTAGTAGATTTTGGAGGACAATATAATCAACTAATCGCTCGCCGCGTTAGAGATTTGAACGTGTACTGCGAAGTTGTTCCTTACAAAAAAGCATTGGATGTTATCAAAGAAAAACAACCAATAGGGATAATTTTTACAGGTGGACCAAACAGCGTTTACGAAGAAAATTCTCCACAAATCGACAAAGAAATTTTTGAATTAAATATTCCTATTTTGGGAATGTGCTACGGAATGCAACTTATCTCCAAAGATTTTGGTGGAGTTGTTGAAAAGGCAAAAAATCGTGAATTTGGTAAAACTAATGCCAAAATTGCAAATCAAAGTTCTATCTTAAAAGATATGAGCGACGAAAGCATCGTGTGGATGAGTCACACTGATTTCGTATCAGAAAAACCAGAAGGATTTGACATCATTCAAATAACGGATTCTTGCCCAGTAGCAGCAATTGCAAATGAAGACAAGAAAATCTACGCTGTTCAATATCACCCAGAAGTTAACCATACAGTTGAAGGTAAAATACTTATCAAAAACTTCCTTTATGAAATCTGTAAAGCTGATGGAGATTGGACAATGGAAAACTTCTTGGAAGAACAAATCCAAAAAATCAGAAAAACTGTCGGAGACAAAAAAGTTTTGTTGGCATTATCAGGTGGGGTAGACAGTTCCGTATGTGCATCACTTCTATCAAAAGCTATCGGCAAAAACTTGACATGTGTATTCGTTGATCACGGTTTGATGAGAAAAAATGAAGGCGACGAAGTTGAAGCCGCATTCAAAAATGACGAATTGAACTTCGTAAGAGTAGATGCAAAAGACAGATTCCTAGATAAATTAAAAGGAGTATCAGATCCAGAACAAAAGAGAAAAATCATCGGAGAAGAATTCATCAGAGTATTTGAAGATGAAGCTAAGAAAATCGGATCTGTGGATTTCTTAGCACAAGGAACAATTTATCCTGATGTTATAGAATCTGGACAAGGCGATGCATCAGTTATCAAATCTCACCACAACGTTGGAGGACTTCCTGATGTAGTTGATTTCAAAGATTTAATTGAACCACTTCGCGATTTATTCAAAGATGAAGTTAGAAGATTGGGATTAGAATTAGAAATGCCAGAATATTTGGTATATCGTCAACCATTCCCAGGACCAGGACTAGGAATCAGAGTAATGGGAGAAATCACTGAAGAAAAATTAGAAGTGTTGCGTGAAGCAGACTATATATTCAGAGACGAAGTTGCAAAAGCAGGAATCGACAAAGACATCAACCAATACTTCGCAGTAATCACTAACAATAGAACAGTCGGAGTGATGGGAGATTTCAGAACTTACGACTACACATTAGCACTAAGAGCCGTAACAACAACAGACTTCATGACAGCCGATTGGGCAAGAATCCCATACGAAGTATTAGACAAAACTTCAGTAAGAATAATCAACGAAGTAGACCATATCAATAGAATAGTTTACGACATAACAAGTAAACCACCAGCAACAATTGAATGGGAGTAGTATCTACTTCTAAGGGTGACCGATGCTAAAGCATCGGTCATTTTCGATATGAAACAAATCTGAGTCCGAAACACTAAGCGAGAAAATCGCCAGTGAATTTTCAATGACAAGTATATAAATATATAAATTCATATTGTACAAAAATCAAGTATATGATAATATAGTTTAATAATTACAATATTTAAACAGGAGGATTGATATATGTTGTCCAAAATTAAATTGTGGTTTTTTAATCATAAGAATTTTTTAAGGATGTCAAGATTTTTAATTTTAACAGTGTCGCTTCTTTTAGTTACCTGGATTTTTGATTATCAATATATTGCAATTAAATCTTATATTCCCAAACAACTATTGCTGTCGGTTGAAGTTTCGGTAGATTTCCTTTCTAATATATCTGGAATATTTTTGACTATAAGTACTTTTTGTTTTACAATTATTGTCACTGTACTTAATAAATATAGCAGTAGCATATCACCTAGGATGCTTCAGAGTTTCATAGATAGGACCGGAGTTCTTGGTTTATATGGTATATTTGTCAGTGGCTTTTTCTATTCAGTAATCAGTATCCTATTATTGCAAGATATTGCTCCAGACCAACGTGTTATCGCTGGAAGTCTTGGAATTGCTTATTCCATAATTGCGATGCTAAGTTTTATCGCTTTCTCAAGACAGGTTCTTGATAATCTAAAAGTATCAAATATTATAGAAAATATTTTTAATGATTGCGAGAAACTTATTGATAAAGAGGTAGAATTAAGAAAAAAAGCTAAGCATTATGAAGAAGGCGACGAATCTACAAAGTTATCAATTGTAGCTGAGAGTTCAGGTTATTTATTTGAAATAAAATCAGATGAGATTTTTAAAGAGCTTAATGGTATAAAAACAAAACTTGTTATAAACAAGAGAATTGGTGAATACACAACCAAAGGCGAAACCTTAGGAGAATTAAATATATTCCAATGTGAGTTAGATGATAATGATAAAAAAGAATTAAGAGAAAAATTAAGTCCATTGTTTATAATAAATGCTTACAATAATAGAGAAGAAGATTATCACCGTGGAATTGTAAACTTAACCGAAATCGCGAATATGGCCCTAAGCCCTGGAACAAATGATCCAAATACTGCAATAATGTGTATAAATAAAATGTCATCATTGCTAGGGAAACTATTATCTGCAGGCAATCATTTTATAATCATGAAAGAGGACGAAAATGTAAAAATAATTTATCAAAGTTATTCTGTGGAGGATGAACTATATCTTGGTTTCAGCCAGATAATTTCCTATTCAGCAGGTGATCCATTGGTTACCAAAGAGATTTTACAAGGAATTTTTATAATATACACAATGGCAGACATAAGTGCTAAAAAAAGCATAAAAGAATTTTTTGATGATAGTTATGAAATTTTAATAGAAAATTTTACTCACGAAATTCATTTGGATATTTTTAAAAGAATAAGAAACAAAATGGAAGAGCACGTAAGCTTATATGAAAATGAGACAATGTTTTTAAAAAAATAGAAAATGATTCCAAACTAAAAAATCTACATGATAGATTTAATAATTATAGATCTACAAATTATAATTCTAAGGTACTGGGACTGGACCAAAAATTTGAAAATGTCCTATAATTAGATGGATTTAGTGATACTCTAAAGAATAAAATCTAGTATTTTGAATGGTTTGGGATATGTCGGACATTTGGATAAGAAGAATTATTGATTAAAGGATAAGCGTAGGCTTGTCCTTTTTACGTGGGAAAAATGTTGTACTAGGAATGAAATAAACTCATTAAAATAGTCGCGGTGAATATTTATGATATAATATTTTGAAGCTAATAATTATTTATCATTTATATCACGAATACGCAAGTTATATTAACTTAGTGATTAACGCTGAGAATCATAGAATTATGTTATGTTAATTTTAGTTTCTTGAGGCAACGGCAGGAATTATTGTATTATTGTGGCATAGAAAGAAGAGATAAAAATGTTGAATGAAAATATTAAATCACTAAGAAAACAAAATGGATTGTCACAGGAACAGTTAGCTAATGAAATGCATGTTGTCAGACAGACAGTTTCAAAATGGGAGAGAGGATTGTCCGTTCCCGATTCTGATTCTTTGATAAATTTATCGGAAATCTTACACACATCTGTAAGCGTTCTATTAGGTGAAAATATAGAAGAAACACAACAAACAGAATTAGATAAAATATCGGAGAAACTCGAAGAAATAAATATGCAATTTTTCGAAAATAAACAAAAGAAAATTACGATTTACAGAAATATCTTTATCGTAGTTGATGTTTTAATTGTTTTTGTATTCTTAGTGTTGTTTTTCATGAAAAGCAGCTATTTACAATGGGACACGACAGACTCAAACACAGCAGTAATGAAATTCATATTGCAAAGTTTCGAATGGGGATTTGTCAGAATAGCACCACTAATTTTTGTGATTTGCACAATTTGTTCTTATATTTTTAATAAGAAATTAAAAACAATGGTAGTGTGATATAATTAGCATAAAATTAGAGTGAGAGTATAATATTAATTAAAATAAAATTATCATAACGGAGGAGATTATGTTAGCTGACAATTTTTGGGCAAAGAAGTCCGAATCGATGTCTGGATTATACAAATGGCTGCCATTAACTCAGCATTTACTGGATACACAATTTGTAATGCTTATGCTGTGGAGAAGATGGCTGAGTGATAAACAGAAGAAAATTATTGAGGAAAGTTTAAGTAACGGGGATTTGGATTCAGAAAAACTTATTAAATTTGTCGCCTTGACGCATGATTTAGGAAAGGGAATTCCTGCATTTCAACTAAAATCAGTTAATAGCAATTTGAAGGATTTAGATGATATTTTACGTGAAAAGCTTGAACTAATAGGATTTGAAAAATTAGAAGACTTAAAGTTACCTGACATGTCAAAGACAAAACATGCTATGGCATCAGAAGTTCTTTTAGAAAGTTATGGTGTTTCAGAAGATGTTGCATCTATTGTTGGAGCACACCACGGGATTCCACTTTCTAGTAATGATCATCATAAGTCTCAAATGAAAACATATGGAGAGAATTATAATCAAATAGGATCTACAAATTCTAAATTGTGGGATAAATCCCAGGTAGAAATCTTAAATTGGGCTCTTGAAAAATCTGGGTATTATAGTATAAAAAATATTCCTAATATAACTCAACCTGCGGCTGTTATTGTTTCAGGCCTTTTGATTATGGCGGATTGGATTTCCAGTAATGAAAAGTATTTTCCATTGATTGATATTGAGCAAGACTCTATTACAAGTTTAGAGGAAAGATTACATAATGGCTGGATGAATTGGGAGAAGTCCGATTTATGGAGAGTTTCAAATGAAATTAATGTAGATACTATATATGATAAAAGATTTGGATTTAAAAATCCTCGCTCAGCTCAGAAAGTTCTAACAGAAACGATTGATGAAACTTCAAATCCTGGGATTATTATTTTCGAAGCTCCTATGGGAATTGGTAAAACGGAAGCTGCTTTGGTAGCGACTGAGCAACTTGCTTACAAGAATCAATGCAGTGGTATGTTTTTCGGTTTACCTACACAGGCTACATCAAATGGAATGTTTCCTCGTGTTAATGATTGGCTACATGAAATGTTACAAGCAAGTGACATGAAAGCGTCGATCCGTTTAAAACATGGCAAGGCAGAATTAAATGATGTTTTCAACGATATTGCAAAGTGTGTAAATATAGATGATAATATAAATGAAAGCGTTATTGTAAATGAATGGTTTAGTGGAAGAAAAACTGCCGTTTTGGATGATTTTGTTGTAGGGACTGTGGATCAATTCTTAATGGTAGCGCTGAAACAAAAACATTTAGCGTTAAGACACTTAGGTTTCAGCAAAAAGGTTGTCGTATTAGATGAAGTACATGCCTATGATAGCTATATGTCCCAGTTTTTATATATGGCTGTAAAATGGATGGGGGCATACAATATTCCTGTTGTAATTTTATCTGCAACATTGCCATCTGAAAAGAGAAAAGATTTAATCCGAAATTACATGGAAGGAGCGGGTTATCGTTGGAAGAAGTTAAATAAGCCAGAAAGCTTATATACTGATGCTTATCCGCTAATAACTTACAATGATGGTGACGAGATAAAACAAGAACTAAATTTTCCAAAAGATAAAAATGAAACAAAAACTGTTACAATTATAAAACAAAACAGTGACAATATTACAGAATTAGTTGATAAATTAATTGCAAATGGTGGAATAATAGGAATTATTGTAAATACAGTCAAAAAATCTCAGGAGTTATACTCGGAATTTGAAAAAATTTACGGAGATGATTTGGTAGAGGTTCTCCATTCAGCATTCATAGCTACGGATAGAATAAAAAAAGAGGATAATCTAGTAAAAATGATAGGGAAAGATGCTGTAAGACCACACAAAAAAATTATTATCGGGACACAGGTGATTGAACAATCATTAGATATTGACTTTGATGTTTTGATTACAGAAATTGCTCCAATGGATTTATTAATTCAAAGAATAGGAAGATTATGGAGACATGATATTAAAAGACCAACTAATTACTCTACACCGGTGTGTTACGTGACGGGACTTAGCGATAATTTAGATTTCGATTCTGGAGCTGGATTTATTTATGATAATTATATTCTGGCAAGAACTCAGTATTTTCTTCAAGATTCATTGAAAGTACCAGACGACATATCTAAATTAGTCCAAAATGTCTATTCAGATAAAGAAATTGACTTTAACAGCAATGATTTAAACTCTACATTTAATAATTTGAAGATAAAACACGATGAATTTTTGAAACTGAAAAAACTAAAGGCGAATACTTTTAGATTAAAGGAGCCATTATACGAATCTAGTATTTTTGATTCTTCTACACTAATAGATTGGTCAAACGGAGTTTGTACTAATTTGTCGGAAGAAACAGCCTATGCACAAGTTCGTGATACAAATGAAACTATAGAAGTTATAGCTTTACAAAAAACGGGAAATGGATATGGATTATTTGGAAGTGGTGAAGATTTATCTAATAAAATTTCAGATTTCAAAGTCGCAAAGGAAATAGCAAAACAAACAATAACATTACCGGTGGCTTTGACGAAAAATTACAATATTGACAGAACAATAAGAAAATTAGAAGAATTTAAAATAAAAAATTTGTCAGATTGGCAAAAATCTCAATGGCTCAAATCAAGCTTGGCAATTATATTTGATGAGAATGGTTATGTAGACTTACAGAATGGATTTATTCTGCATTATTCAAAAGAATGTGGATTATCATATACAAAAAGAAAGGATGTGAAAAATGGGACAATTTAATTTGATTGATGAAGGTTGGATTCCTGTAATTTATAAGAATAGTGGAGAAAATAAGACGCTATCTATAAGAGAAATATTTCAAGATGCTGACAAAATCAAATCATTATCAACAGATTCACCGACTCAAGATTTTGTCGTACTCAGAATTCTATTAGCAATCTTACAGACGGTTTATTCAAGGTATGATTATGAATCTGAAATTTATCCCGAAATACAACTAGATGAAAAATTTAGGCAAAAAGAGGATATAGAAGATTCCGAAGAACTTAGAGATTACAAAAATAATTTAATAATCACATGGAAAAAAATGTGGGAAAACGAAACATTTACTCAATGCTTGTATGATTATTTAGATAATTGGCATGATAGATTTTTCTTATTCGATACAGATTATCCGTTTTTTCAAGTAAAAGCTAGTGATATTGCTGAAGATAAAATTAATAAAGCTAATGCGAGTTCTATATCTGGAAAGAATATTAATAGGTTAATATCAGAAAGTGGAAATAAAGTTGCTTTATTTTCACCAAAATATGAGTCAAATAATAACAAAGCTATTTTATCAGAAGATGAAATTGCTAGATGGCTTATAACATTCCATGGATACTGCGGATTATCTGATAAGGTGATTTTTGGTAAAGAAAAATATAAATCATCTAAAGGTTGGATATTTGATTTGGGAGGAATATATCTTGAAGGTAATAATTTGTTCGAGACTTTGATGTTGAATATGCTGATAGTTCACCCCGAAGAAGAATTTAATGGCAAAATTCAAAAACCATGCTGGGAGTATGAATCTGAAGAGTTATTGGAAAAGTATATGACTTTTGTAAACATGAATACAAATGTAAGTGTAGACAATATAGCAGAACTTTACACATTATGGGCGAGAGCGATTCACATAGATCCGAATACAAATATTAATGAGCCTTTTTACTTTAGTATCGTGAAATTGCCGGATTTAAATCATCAAAATCAATTTTTAGAGCCAATGACAACATGGAGATACAATAAAGATGGGGAAAATAAAGGAACTTTTACACCGCGTAAACATCAGATTGGGAAATCTTTGTGGCGAAATTTTGGGTTAATTTCATTGAAAGCTGATGATGAAGATAATTCTAAAGCTCCTGGGATAATTCAATGGTTTGAATTAATTAAAAAACTAATAGGAGAAGATTATAGAGTATCTGTTAAGGCCATAAGTATGCAAGATGATGGAAACGCTACATCCTGGGTTCCGGTTAACGAAATATATGATACTTTAAATGTAAAAGAAGATATATTAACCGATTTGGATGATGATGGTGCAGTTATAAGAATTGAAAATATTGTCGAACAGACGAAAAAAGCAGTTGGAACTTATCGAACATTTATCAATAATATAAAAGAAATTAGAAATTTAGAATCTAGAAAATTTGTAGATGATAAAGTTGAAGAAATGTATTTCTTAATCGATCAACCATTTAAAGACTGGATATCTTCAATAGATTCTAATGAACAAATTCCAGATAAAATTATTGAATGGAGAAAAGAACTAAAAACTCTGATATTAAAACAAGCAGATATAATTCTAAAACAGGCAGGAAATAGAGATTATATGGGAATTGAAAAGAACGATAAAATACTGAATATAGCTACAGCGTACAGTAGTTTTAGACATTTTTTATTAAAAACTTTAAATATAAAGGAAGGAGCATAAATGGAAGTTGATAACAATAAAAAAAATCCGTCAAGAATTGACAGAGTATATTCATCCACATCTAAATTAATACAAAAGTTATCTAACAACTTGGAATTATCATCTACAAAAGCTAAACTTGCAAGTCTAAGGAAAGCAACGTCAACTAATTCAAGTAATAGCATTGAAGCTTGGAGTTTTGTATTTGAAGATATTGATGAAGAGTTCTTGGGAAAAAGCAGTAAACTAACTTACGAAGAAAGAGCGATTGTATCTGCACTTGAATTATACGCAATTCATCAACAAGGCCAACACGAATCTGTAGATTATCAGGATGGAGAATATTGGGAAAACATAGGATATTCCTTGGCAAGTTTAAGAAATTCTGAAAACAAAAATTCTATTGATCGAAGGTTTAATGCGATGATAACTTCATCTACATTTGAAGAGCTATTACATCACCTAAGACAAATGATAAAATTATTAAAATCTAATTCAAAAAAAACAAAAATAAATTACTCAAGACTAGCAAAAGATTTATATAAGTTTTTACTAGGATATCAAGACGATATAAGATTAACTTGGGCAAGAACTTATTATGGAAGAAATATAAAAGTTGAAGACGACAATATAGAACAAAATTAAAAGGAGATCAAAAATGAACAGATTATACTTAGATTTGCATGCAATACAAACACTACCACCATCAAATATTAATAGAGACGATACTGGAAGTCCTAAAACAGCACAATACGGTGGTGTAAGAAGAGCTAGAGTAAGTTCACAAAGTTGGAAAAAATCTATAAGAGAATATTTCAATGAAAATGGAGATAAATCAAATGTAGGGATAAGAACTAAGCATATAGTTTCTTATGTAGCAAGAAAAATCAGAGAAATGGATCAAGAAATAGACCTTGAAAAATCTATGGATATGGCAGATAAAGTTATAAATGCAGCTGGAGTTAAAACATCAGATCAAAAAGCTAAGGCACTTTTCTTCTTAGGTGATGAGCAAGCAAAATCACTGGCAAAAGCTGCGATTGATGGACAAAAGGACAAAAAGACATTGCAAGCTTTATTAAAACAAAATCCAGCAATAGATATAGCATTATTTGGAAGAATGGTAGCAGATGATCCTTCACTAAATGAAGATGCATCTTCTCAATTTGCTCACTCAATATCTACACATGCAGTGCAAACTGAATTTGACTTCTATACAGCAGTTGATGATTCTGCACCAGAAGATAATGCAGGAGCAGGAATGCTAGGAACTATTGAGTTTAACTCATCTACACTTTATAGATACGCAAATGTTTCCGTTCATCAACTATTAAATCAATTAAAAGATAAACAAGCTACAATAAATGCTATAAAATTATTAATAGAAGCATTTACTAACTCCCTTCCAACTGGGAAGGTAAATACATTTGCCAATCAAACATTACCACAAGCAATCTTGGTAACATTAAGAACAGATAGACCAGTTAACCTTGTTAGTGCTTTTGAAGTTCCCGTTAAATCAAATGATGGTTACGTAGATAAATCTATTAATAAGCTATTAGAAGAGTTTGAAAAAGTAGAAACATTTGTAGAAAAACCTGTTAAATCATTATATTTAAGTACTGAAAATGTAGATATTAAAGATACAATAACAAAAGAAAACTCACTTAGAAGTTTGATTGAAGATATTGGAGAAATTATCGCAGAAAAGGTAGAAGATTTAGAAATAGAAGAAAAGTAGGTGTGATGTGAAGACTATTTTATTAAAATTTGCAGGACCTCTTCAATCATGGGGTACAAATTCGCATTTTGAAAGTAGATTCACAGATTTCCATCCATCAAAAAGTGCCGTAATAGGATTAATAGCAGCAAGTCTAGGAATAAACAGAGAGGATGATGAAAACCTTAGACAACTTGATGGGTTGAGTTTTGCTACAAGAGTTGATCAAAAAGGTAGTTTGCTGCAAGATTATCATATTGCACAGAAATACAAGAAAAATGGAGATTTAGATAGAAATTATGTCACTAATCGCTATTATTTGGAAGATTCAGTATCAGTTGTGGCTATTGGAAGTGAAGACGATGAATTAATGAGAAAAATTGATAATGCATTAAAAAAACCGTATTACGCTTACTTTATGGGAAGAAGATCATGCCCAGTTGCATATGATTTTTATATTAAAAATACTGATGAAGATGTTATATCTTCAATAATTAAATTAGAATGGCAAGCTGCTAAATGGTACAAAAAAACTTTTAGACACAAAGATGTAATAAATCTCAATGGATATTGTGACTATAATTTATTGGAAAATAAAAATATCAAACAAAGACGAGATAATGTAAAATCTTTTTCTCAAAAAAATAGGAAATTTGATTATAGATTTGAAAATAGATTTGATATCAAAATAAAAAATGATGAATATGTAGCTCAATCAATTTCTACAGAACACGACGTATTTATGGAAATCGGAGGCGAAGATGTATCTATCTAGAGTTGAAATTGACTTTGATAATAGAATGAAAACAAGAAAACTAACGCATCTAGGGGCATATCATGATTGGGTTGAACGAAGCTTTCCCGAAGACTTCGAATTAGGAAATCGCACAAGAAAACTTTGGAGAATTGATCGATTGAATGACAAATATTATCTCCTAATCGTGAGTGAAAACAAACCAGTTATTGTAAGCGAAGATAATCCTGAAAAAGAAGGCTTGGAACGATATGGAGTATCAGGAACAGGTCAAGTAAAAGACTATGATAAGTTTCTAAATTCAATCAAAACTGGCGGGAAAATGAGATTTCGCGTAAAACTTAACACTGTTAAATCAGATTCACAAGAAGGTAAAAAGGCGGGTCTTAAAAGAGGAAGATTATTTCCAATTGTAAATCAAGAAGAGTTGGTTAGTTTTCTCATAGATCGTTCTGAAAAAAATGGATTTAAAGTTGAAGAAGATGATTTTGTAGTTGTAGAAAAAGGATTTGAAAAGTTACAAAAGAAGAACATGAAACCATTAGATTTGGCGATGGCTACTTATGAAGGAAATCTAGTTGTAACTGATGAAGAAAAATTTATCAATACATTAACAGAAGGAATTGGGAAGAAAAAAGCTTATGGCTTTGGAATGATGACTGTAATTCCCATAGGATAATACTATACAATGATGGAAAAAAATGGTGCAAGGAAAACAAAGCTTATTGAACTACCAAAAATATCAGATCGAGTTAGTTTCATTTATGTAGAGCATGCTAAAATAAATAGACATGATAGTGCAATTACTGTCGTCGATAGCAGGGGAACTATCAAGATACCGGCTGCAATGGTCGGTGTTTTGATACTTGGCCCTGGAACTGATATATCTCACAGAGCGGTTGAATTAATTGGTGATACAGGAACTAGCATGATTTGGGTTGGAGAAAGAGGAGTACGACAATACGCTCATGGCAGATCACTCGCTCATTCTACAAAATTTTTGGAACAGCAAGCAAAACTTGTAACAAATACTAGAACAAGAGTTGCGGTGGCTAGGAAAATGTATCAAATGAGGTTTGAAAATGAAGATGTTTCAAAACTTTCGATGCAGCAACTTAGGGGACGAGAAGGAGCGAGAGTTAGAAAAATTTATCGTGATAATTCAAAACGAACAGGAGTTGTGTGGGATAAGAGAGAATACAATCCTGACGATTTTGAAAATAGTAATGTAGTGAACAAAGCTTTATCAGCGGCTAATGTAGCATTATATGGAGTGGTACACAGCGTCATAGTTGCAATAGGTATGTCACCAGGACTTGGATTTGTTCATACAGGACACGATTTATCTTTTGTATATGACATTGCAGATCTGTATAAATCTGAGCTAACTATTCCAATAGCATTTGACATTGCAAAAGAATGCAAAGCAGATGAAGATATAGGTGGAATAGCAAGAAAAAAAGTCAGAGATTACATGGTAGATGGTAAATTGATGCAAAGAATAGTTCATGATTTACAGTACTTGATGGATGTAAAATCAGATGAGCAAATGCTTATTGATACCATAAATTTGTGGGATGACAAAGAAAAACTTGCTAGGTATGGAGTAAATTATGAGGAGAGAGAATAATGCCTTTCACGGTTATTACACTTCAAACAGTACCATTATCGCTTAAAGGAGATCTCACAAAATGGATGCAAGAAATTGCAACAGGTGTTTATGTAGGCAACTTCAATTCTAAAGTAAGAGAACAACTTTGGAAAAGGGTAGTTGAAAATGTAGATTGTGGACAAGCTACTTTGAGTTATTCATACAGAAATGAAATAGGATATGATTTTCAAACGTATAATACTCAAAGACAAGTTATTGATTCAGATGGGATTCCGTTAGTTTTAATACAAGAAAAATTAGAAAATGAAATAGATTATGGATTTAGCAAAGCGTCAAACTATCGTAAGTCAAAGAAATTTCATTCTGAAAAATCAAAAAAATATACATCACAACTAAAACCATTCGTAGTGCTTGATATTGAGACGACTGGATTAGATGAAAATGAGAATGAAATAATAGAAATAGGTGCAATAAAATATTTTGAATCTAAAACAGATACATTCCACAGGCTAATAAAACTTAATGGCAAATTGTCTAAAGAAATCACAAATATAACAGGAATTACAGAAAAAATGCTTGATAAAGGAAAAGACATCGAAATGTCCATTATAGAGCTAAAAGAATTTATTGGACAAGTCCCGATAGTTGGTTATGTTATTGATTTCGATATGAGATTTATCAATCAAACGTGTAAAAAAATTGGAATTGAAAAAATCACAAATGAAGCAATAGATTTGCTATCGTACGTAAAAAAAGAAAAACAGTTTTTAGACAACTATAAACTTCAATCGGTTATTAAGCAATACAAAATCGAGAAAAAAGTTCCTCATAGAGCATTAGAGGATGCAAAATTAGAACTAGAATTAGCTTTGAAAATTAAAAAATTTGTAGACAGGATGAAAAAGTAATCAGGATGATATATAATTAAAAATAAAATCAAATTGATTGAAAAACAGAATCGATAAAGAATTGAATCGCTAAATTTATGGGGTTTTTTACTGTTGTACCCGCACACGCGGGGATGATCCCGTATTGAATTACAATCATTTTTCCATTATCTTGTTGTACCCGCACACGCGGGGATGATCCTGAATTGTTCATAATCTCTCCTCTCGTATACTTGTTGTACCCGCACACGCGGGGATGATCCTTGTATCCATTAGCATCTTATAACCTTTAACATGTTGTACCCGCACACGCGGGGATGATCCCGGCTAAGGCAAAATGGGAATCCGACTACAAGGGTTGTACCCGCACACGCGGGGATGATCCCAGAGTTATAAGAGCTGGATTTCCAAATGCAAAGTTGTACCCGCACACGCGGGGATGATCCCAACTAGGGCAGTAATGCTGCGTAGGTTCGATTGTTGTACCCGCACACGCGGGGATGATCCCGACGTATTCGTAATCGCTTGTGTTTTCTGCTGGTTGTACCCGCACACGCGGGGATGATCCCCGTCCTCAACCTTGCAATTATTCTTTTTAGCTGTTGTACCCGCACACGCGGGGATGATCCCAAGTCCCTCAGCCCAATCAATCGGCTCACTCAGTTGTACCCGCACACGCGGGGATGATCCTCGGTTTATGAGCAGTTAAAAGAGGCAGTTGATGTTGTACCCGCACACGCGGGGATGATCCCATTTCTACGATAGTTATGTTCAAGATTTAGTCGTTGTACCCGCACACGCGGGGATGATCCTGCTACTTCCCAAATTATTCATAGAATTTTGAAGTTGTACCCGCACACGCGGGGATGATCCTGGGAGAATTTAAACCTATTACAACTCAAGAAGGTTGTACCCGCACACGCGGGGATGATCCTAGCCAATATATGATTAATTAAGTTTTTCTGCCGTTGTACCCGCACACGCGGGGATGATCCCGAACACTTGCAAATGCAATTGAAAATACAAAAGTTGTACCCGCACACGCGGGGATGATCCCAAAACTGATAAAGATACAACAGAAACATTTTAGTTGTACCCGCACACGCGGGGATGATCCTATGAACTAATGCAATCAACAGGATTAGTTGACGTTGTACCCGCACACGCGGGGATGATCCTAATTTTTGAAATACCCTCGTCTCTCCAGCTCAGTTGTACCCGCACACGCGGGGATGATCCTAATTTTTGAAATACCCTCGTCTCTCCAGCTCAGTTGTACCCGCACACGCGGGGATGATCCCCATTCTTTTCTTTGTTCCAAATATTTTGAGTAGTTGTACCCGCACACGCGGGGATGATCCTAGGATTAGGAAAAACATTAATTCAAGATTGTAGTTGTACCCGCACACGCGGGGATGATCCTGCAAATGATGGTTTTATATTTCGTTTATTACAGTTGTACCCGCACACTCGGGGATGATCCTGAGTGAGGGAGAAGGCAGAAATCAAGCATTGTGTTGTACCCGCACACGCGGGGATGATCCCCATTAACACCACAACTGAATCCATTTCCACTAGTTGTACCCGCACACGCGGGGATGATCCTAAGAGAAAGTATAATCAAAAATGATGAAATATGTTGTACCCGCACACGCGGGGATGATCCCACGTCATCATACAGCTTTATCGTGTCTCCTGTGTTGTACCCGCACACGCGGGGATGATCCCAGGTTTACAAGGAGCAATTGCTCAAGGTTGGGGTTGTACCCGCACACGCGGGGATGATCCCAAAACTTCCGTCGTGAGTTGCTATTATTTTAAGTTGTACCCGCACACGCGGGGATGATCCTGTATTGGTTTTTGTTTTCTTGACTATATAAAAGTTGTACCCGCACACGCGGGGATGATCCTGTTCGTTTGATGCTTTTAGTACCCTGCCACTAGTTGTACCCGCACACGCGGGGATGATCCTGTGTTAGATGGTATATTTGTCGTGCTTGCTCCGTTGTACCCGCACACGCGGGGATGATCCCAACTTTTCTAGCATTCTTCAGCGAATTAGTACGTTGTACCCGCACACGCGGGGATGATCCCGTTCAAAAGGACACTGAAATAAGCATAAACATGTTGTACCCGCACACGCGGGGATGATCCCAAGTGAAGCACAAAGACGTGCAAGCAAGAAATGTTGTACCCGCACACGCGGGGATGATCCCATCTGCTGCTACAGTTTGTAATGATGAAGTAAGTTGTACCCGCACACGCGGGGATGATCCCGAAAACTTGGAAACTGGAACTTGTATGCTTACGATGTACCCGCACACGCGGGGATAATTCACAAACAAGAACTAATAAAGATTCAAAAACGCATGAGTACTGATGTAAAAGACATTGTAGAAGTACTGTGTAGTAAGTTTCTAACTAAAAGACTAACAAAATGTGCATATTAAAATGAACTGACCTCCTTTAGTTAGTTTTTAGGTCTAACTTTTGAGGGTCAGTTCAAAGTGCGGCATATATAAGTGGAGAAAAAATAAAAAATGAATGGGACGGAGTAACCTACGACTATACAAGAAAAGAAAAAAGTATTAGTAAAAAATATAATATTGCCTGATCACATACCAAAAGAATTTAATTATAGGTCGACCTTATGGAATAAAGTAGAAATGGCAGAAAAAAATTCTTATGCACAACTAAAAAGACACTTCATAATAGGACTAGCAAAAAATTATCTTTAAGTGAAAATAAAAACCTAGTCGAAAGATTTATAAAAGAAAATCTAACATCACAAGGAATGATAGTAGATTATACAATTCATGATTAGAGTCAAGACAAAAATGGGTAATAATCTTATGTAGGTTAAAAGTTTTACTATGCTAAGAATAGATTTTTTACGAAAATTGTTACTTGCCATAAAGCTTGGTAAGGGTCTAATTCTAATGAAGGTGATGGCAAAATTATGAAAGAAAAACTCATTATTAAAAAATTAAGAGAAGATAGCAGAAATGAAATCTACATAAATAGAGGAATTAACCCAATATTCCAGCTAAATCCAAAATCAAAAATTTTGATAATTGGGCAAGCTCCTGGGGAAAAGGTTGAAGAAACTGGTATTTTATTTAATGATAAGAGTGGGGAAAATCTTGTCAAATGGTTGGGTATATCGGAAGACGTCCTCCATAGTGAAGATTTTTCTATAATTCCAATGGATTTTTATTATCCTGGAAAGGGGAAATCGGGCGACAAGGCTCCTAGATCTTTTATTGCAAAAGAATACCATCCACTATTATTAGATGAATTGAAGGATATAAAGTTAACCATTTTGATAGGAGCCTATGCTCAAAAGTTTTATTTGAAGGATAAATTTAAGAAAAATTTAACCGAAACAATAAAATCTTACAAAGAATTTTTGCCAGAATATTTCCCAATAGCCCACCCAAGTCCTCTAAACAACAGGTGGATAGCAAAAAATCCTTTTTTTAGAGAGGAGGTCTTGCCTGAGTTAAAGGAAATTGTAAAAAAGCTGAGATAAATTGTGTTTGTAAAAATTTATTGTATACCATTTTTTATGGTAATGGTCATTAACAAGGAGAGAAAATATGAAAAAAATAAGTGCGAATATTTTAGACGGCAAATTTGAGCATTTGGTGGATGAGGATAATTTACAAATAACCCACCTACAAATCAAAAAGGGCGATGAAATACCAAGTCACAAGTCAGATAAAAGTGTAGTAGTTGTAATTTATAAGGGCAAGGTAGATTTTAAGGGAGAGAACGGAAATCAGATAATAATCCCAGGTGATATAATCACAATGGATCCTAATGAAATCCATGCTCTTAAGGCTCTTGAGGATAGCGATTTGATGGTTATAAAAGTAAGAATTTAAGAATATATTTAACTAAGATAGGCAGGTGGTTATTTTATCAACCTGCCTTTAATTTTTATATATTTAAGAAAAAATTTGGGGCATCATATATGAAAAAAGACTTAGTTTTATTGAAAATACAGAGGTTTTATGTTTTATAAGGCTAATTATCTTATTTTAGAAAGATATTGTGCGTGATGATTATTTTATGCAGGTGTAAGACGGTATTATTGTTGGATTTTCTACGAATCAGATATCAAATCGATAGAAATATTAGACTAATTAAGCAAACTACTATGCTTTATACAGTAATATATTAAAGGTGCTTTTTTTGTACATTTAAGTGTGTTGATTGAATGATATCAGAGAATAAAACCACCTCTTATGTAGATATAAGATGTTAGATTTAGATTCAAGCAAAATAAAATCTCATTTTAAAAAATATAAATATGTAAGGAGGAATTTTTATATAATAATTTTTAGGTTGTTAGGAATTTTGATTTTTGGGTATATATATTTTAATAATATAAGAGAAACGTTGCGGTCATTTTGCAAACGATATTATAAATATTGTTTGGCAAATTTATTTATCAATTTGCGTATTAAACTATGCAATAAAAATGCAAATGTTTTCTTATAAATAATAGGAGGCACAATTATGAAATCTTATCCAACAAACAAAATCAGAAATCTTAGCTTGGTTGGGCATAGTGGAAGTGGAAAAACTCAACTCACTGAAGCATGCCTATACTTAACCAATGTGATTAACAGAGTAGGAAAAGTTGAGGACAAAAACACAGTTTCAGACTATTCTAAGCAAGAAATGAAGAGGGGTATTTCTATATCCAGCTCTGTTATTCCAATCGAACATAACGACATAAAAATAAATTTCATTGATACACCGGGCTATTTTGATTTTGAAAGAGAAGTGTACCAATCATTAAGAGCATCTGAAGCAGCGCTTATCGTTATAGATGCAGTTAATGGAATTGAAGTAGGAACAGAAAAAGTATTGCGTTATACAGAATCTATCGATCTTCCAAGAATTATATTTGTTAATAAGATGGACAAAGAAAACGCTAACTTCAACAAGTGCGTAAGTGATTTGCACGAAAGATTTGGTAATAATATTATTCCTTTCACTTTGACTCTTGGAGAAGGCGAAGACTTTAAGGGAGTTATTGATGTTATCGACAAGAAAGCATATGAATACAATGGTTTCGAATTTAAGGAAGTTCCTATTCCGGAAGATAGAGTGGATGAAGTTAATGTCGTATTCGATGAAATTTGTGAAGTTGTCGCTCAAACAGACGATGATTTGATGGAAAAATATTTCAACGGAGAAGAATTTACTCACGAAGAATTCAAAAAAGCTTTAGTATCAGCACTACTTGAAGGCAGTTGTGTACCACTTATTGCAGGAAGTGCGCTTACAGGAGTAGGTGTTGATGTTTTATTAGAAATTATCGAAAAATACATGCCAACACCTGACGATGAAAGAGCAAAATACGGATTCAGACATGCAGACGACAAGCAACGTAAGTTCTCTGTTGACGAACCAATGAGTGCAGTTGTATTTAAGACAATTGTGGATCCTTTTGTTGGAAAGATTTCAATTTTCAAGGTTATATCAGGTAAAATAACCAAAGATACTTTAATATATAATTCAAGCAAGGAAGTTGATGAAAAAATTGGTGATTTGTTCTTCTTACGTGGCAAGGAACAAATAAAAACCGATGAAGTTCACGCAGGTGACATTGGTGAAATTAGCAAATTGGTTGAAACAGAAACAGGAGATACTATTTCTGATAAGAATGATCCAACTGTTTACAAACGTTTGAAATTAAAACCTGCAACATTATTCTTTGCTATTCAACCAAAATCAAAATCAGATGATGACAAGATTTCAACAGCATTAACTAAATTGCAAACTGAAGATTTGTCATTTGTATCTGAAAGAAATAATGAAACTAAGCAATTATTAATTGGTGGACGAGGCAATGTTCAACTTCAAGTAATGATGGACAGATTAAAAGATGAATACCAAGTAGAAACAGAAGTTGTTCCATTGAGAATTGCATATCGTGAAACTATCAAATCAAAATCAGACGTCGAAGGAAAACACAAGAAACAATCTGGTGGTGCTGGACAATTTGCGGATGTATTTATTAGATTTGAACCATTGACAGATTCTGAAGAAAACTTTGTATTTGAAGAAGAAGTATTCGGTGGAGCTGTTCCTAAGAATTTCTTCCCAGCAGTTGAAAAAGGCTTGGAAGAATCTTTGGAAAAGGGACCTTTGGCAGGATATCCTGTAGTTGGTGTCAAGGCGATACTTTACGATGGAAAATATCACCCAGTAGATTCAAATGAAATGGCATTCAAGATCGCAGCTCAAATCGCATTTAAAAAAGGAATTGAAGAAGCGAAACCAATTTTATTAGAACCTATTATGAAAGTTACAATCAAAATCCCTGAAGAATACATGGGAGATGTAATGGGAGATATGAACAAACGACGTGGTAAAATTTTGGGAATGGAATCTGACGAAGATGGTAACCAAGTAGTAATCGCAGAAGCTCCTCACAAAGAATTATTCGAATATTCAATAGATTTGAGATCAATGACTCAAGCAAGGGGAGAATTTGAAATGGAATTTGTGAGATATGAAGAAGTTCCTTCTAATGTTACAGAAGAAATAATTAAAGAACAATAAAATTAGAGATGCCCTTATCGTTTGATAGGGGCATTTTTTTGTGGCAAGAAACTTGAGTGCTGAAAAATTCAAATGACAAAAAGCTTGCTGGGATACAAGCAAACATCTCGCTATCGAATATCTCGCTTACGAAAATAAATAAATTCTAAGCTCGTTAGCCTAAAATTGTGAACTCTTGCTACGCACTCAGACAGCACAATTTTTTAACGACTAACTTCGCTTGAATTTATGATTATTTTCTCCAGAGGATATTCTTAAGCTTCGATTGTTTGCTGGAATGCTGAGAGATTTCACATAAAAAAATCCGTATTGTCAGATTCTGGTAGAGTAGACGCGACTAGATTACGTAGAAGTATTCTTCCTTGAAGTTTTTGTGGAGTGAGAAGTGGTTTTTGTTGTAGTCGAGTAGTCCTTCTTTTTTCATTTCCATTAGTTCCTTCGATAGTGCACTTCTGTCGACGTTTAGGTAATCTGCTAGTTCTTGTCTATTAAATGGTATGTCGAATTGGTTGGTTTCTTTTTTTAGGGCGACAGAGCTTAGGTACACGGATAGTTTTTGGCGAATTTTTTTGAAGGAGGATTGGCAAAGTTTTTGTGATAGTGAATAGTTGTCGTTCGATAGTATGAGGAGAAGATTTTTGATTAATTTGTCGTTGTAATCGTTGTGATTTGCGAAAATTTGGTTTGTTTTTATGAACAAGATTTCACAGTCTTCACTTGCGATTACATCTATGATTAATTTTTCGCCACTTATTGCGTAGGACTCTGCTATAATTTGAAATTTGTTTCTGTTTGAAAGTATAATTCTACTTCCCCAATAATTTGTGATTTCTAATCTAACTTTTCCTTTGAGTATTAATCCGAATGTGTCTGTTATGTTTCCGGATTTGTATATGTATTGGTGTTTTTTATAGGATTTTTGGTAAATAAAATTTGAGTTTAATAGTTGTTCGATTTCTTGTTTTGAGAAGTTTTTAAATAATTCTGATTTTAATATTTCCATTTCTACCTCTTATGTTGTTTTAACAACGTACTTTTTCATTAAATTATATTAAACTATAGACATAAAATCAAATGTGGTTTATTGTATATGGAAACAAAGGAGAGAAAAATGAAAAATATTTTAGATACTATTGGAAATACAAGACTTGTTAGATTGAAAAACATAGGAAATGGAAATATCTATGTCAAGGTTGAGAAGGAAAATGCAACTGGTTCAATCAAAGACAGAGCAGCTCTTGAAATGATTAGAGGTGCGATTGATGATGGTTCATTAAAACCAGGCATGAAGATTGTTGAGCCAACAAGTGGTAACACGGGAATTGCTATTGCAATGATTGGTAAAACTTTGGGATACGAAGTTACACTTGTTATGCCAGAATCAATGTCTATCGAAAGACGTAAATTGATGCAAGCATATGGTGCGACAATTATTTTGACTGGCGAAGGTGGTATGCAAGCAGCCGTTGATAAGGCGAAGGAAATGGAAGCTACTGGCGAATATTTTATGCCAAATCAATTTGCAAATCCTTACAACACATTGGCTCACGAAAAATACACAGGTCCTGAAATCTATTCTGAATTACCAGAGGTTAAAGGATTTATCGCTGGTGTTGGAACAGGTGGAACTGTCAGTGGTGTTGGACATTTCTTAAAAGAAAAAAATAAAGATGTTAAAGTGTGGGCAATTGAACCAGAAGAATCAGCGTTGTTAAGCACTGGTAAAGCTGGTGGACATAAAATCCAAGGAATTGGAGCAAACTTTATTCCAGAAATTTTGGATAGAGACATGTTAGATGAAGTAATCACTGTAAAGGGTGATGATGCTTTGGATATGGCAAGAAGACTTGCAAAAGAAGAAGGACTTTTGGTGGGAATTTCTTCGGGCGCAAATGTATTTGGCGCATTAAAAATGTTAGAGAAAGTTGATGGTCCGATAGTTACTGTTCTCCCAGACACTGGAGAAAGATACTTGTCGACTGAATTATTTGAAAATGAGGCTAATTAAAAGATTATCTGAATACGGTGATTTTATTTTAAAAGAAGATCCTGCATGTCGCACGAAATTTGAAGCGTTATTTATGTATCCAATCGTGAGGGCGTTGATTTATCATAGAATCGCAAATTATTTTTACAGAAAAAAGCACACAACTGTTGCGAGATTTTTCTCACAAAGAGCGAGGCGTAAAACAGGAATTGAAATTCATCCAGGTGCAACTATCGGAAAGAATCTATTCATAGATCATGCGATGGCAGTTGTAATTGGAGAGACTGCGATTGTCGGGGACAATTGCCACTTCTACCATAATGTCACATTAGGTGGTACTGGCAACGAAAAAGATCACCAACGTCATCCGATTGTAGGAAATAATGTTGTAATTGGAACTGGAGCGACTGTTTTGGGGCCGATTAAAATTGGAGATCGTGCGAAAATCGGTGCAGGTGCAGTTGTTTTACATGATGTTCCAAGTGATTGCACAGCAGTTGGAATGCCTGCAAAAATAATAAGACACCATTAATATGAATTTAAATCTCTTCGGCAAATTTATTTGCTGAGGAGATTTTTTATTTTGTGGTAGAATGGATGTATAAGCAAGCAGGAGGAATTTATGAAGAAGAAAATATTTGCAATTGTAATGGCGCTTTTAATGTTGTGCTCATGCAGCATTGGAAAAAGGGATGTGTATTTGTATGGAGAAGACCACGATATAAAACCTATTTATAATGAAGAATTAAACATTTTGAGAGATTACTACAAAAAAGGTGGTAGGAATTATTTTCTAGAGTCTCCTCATTATTGTGCACAATATCTTAATTTGTGGATGAAATCAGATAATGATGAGTATTTGAACAAAATGTATGATTTTTTTAAAGAATATGGAAATTATGATTATGATTACACTATTGAATTTTATAAAACTATTAAGAAAGAAATGAATGATATTAGATTCTACGGTGTCGATGTGGGACATGCTTATGATATCATCGGCAAGGATTACCTAAAATTAGCAAAAGAAAAGGGCGACAAAGAAGATATTGAACTTACTGAAAAAGCTATAGAACAAGGCAAGAATTTCTATGGCAAAGAAAAAGTTGATCATTTAAAAGCCAGTGAGTACAGAGACAAAATGATGGCAGAAAACTTTATGAATACATATAACAGGACAAAAGGAGATGTTATTGGATTTTTTGGATTGGCACATATAAATGGAGTGGGTTATGTTAACGATTATATGACGAAGATTATACAAGATAAAATTAAAAATCTTCACACAGTTAATTTGTTGAAAAGTAAAAATCTCAAACCAATCTCAACAGAAAAAATCACATATAATGGAAGAGAATTTGAAGCAGATTATTATGGAATTATAAGTCACAAGTACTCTCCATATCCTCACGAAAAATTATACCGAATTAAAGATGCGGAATATTTCAAAGATTTTACGACAATAGGTTACAATCAATCATTTCCGTATAATTTCAGCTTTGAAAAAGGAGACATCATATTAACTAGACAATACAACGATAAAGATCAAGAAGATGTCGTTGTAAGAGTTACAAGTGATGGAACAGAAAAACTTTTCTTAGTAGACTACATTCAACCAAAATAATTAAAAAATAAACAGCGATGAACGAAAAAGTTTGTCGCTGTTTTCGTTTTTTTAAATTTGGGTATAAATATTTTAGAGGTTTATTGAACATAAATGTTAAATAAATAACCTTGTATATCAAAATTACGAAAGGAGAATTAAATGTTAAAATTAATTAGAACACCACAAAAATACGTTCAAGGCAAAGACGCTTTGAATGAATTTGGGAAATACGCAAAGGATTATGGAAACAGGTTTTTGTTCGTATCTTCAAAAAGAGGATTGAACGATTGTAAGGAAAAAATCGAAAAAAGTTTTGAAGGAACTGACGCTTTCAGAAAATATGAAATATTCTCAGGGATTTCTTCCAATGGAGAAATAGAGAGAATGAGAAAAATCGTAGTCGATGAAAAAATCGATGCAGTTGTTGGGATTGGTGGTGGATCTGCTATTGATACTGCAAAGGCTACTGCATTTTATGAAAACAAACCAGTTTTGGTAGTTCCTACAGTTGTAGCGACTGATGCTCCATGTACTGGACTTTCAGTTATTTACAATGACGATCACACATTTGACAGATATATTTTCTATCCAGATAATCCTAACATGGTAATCGTGGATACGACAATAATTGCCAACGCTCCTGTGAGATTTTTGGTTGCAGGAATGGGCGATGCTTTGGGAACTTACTACGAAGCAAGAAGTTGCAAAAAAGTTGATGCACCTTCACTAGAAAATGGTGGAATTAGTGAATCAGCGATGGCACTTTGCAAATTGTGCAATGAAATTTTGTTTGAACATGGAGAAATTGCCAAAAAATCTGTGGATAATCATTTGTTGAATGAATCTGTAGAAAAAGTTATTGAAGCAGCAACTTATCTAAGTGGTGTTGGTGCTGATAATGGTGGACTTGCAGCGGCACATTCTATCTACAACGGATTTACTGAAATAGAAGGTGTGTCTGCAATGCACGGAGAAATCGTAGCTTTTGGTACGATAGTGCAATTGTTGATGGAATCAGCTCCAAAAGATGAATTGATGAAGGTAATGGATTTCTGCTACAAAGTTGGGCTTCCAATCACTTTGAAAGATATGAATATAAAAGCTGAAAATATAATGGTAGGTTGCGAAAAAGCCTGTGTTGAAGGAGAAACTATTCACAACGTAGTTGGAGAAATCACTCCGGAAAAATTAAGAGATTTCGTATTAACAGCTGATGTATTGGGAACAAGATACTACGAAGAGCACAAATAAATTTACGCATTAATAGCATATTAAAAAATCATCCTAAGTTTATTGACTAGGATGATTTTTGTGTGTCTATTTTATTTTTCTCCAAAAACCGATTTGATTGTAAAGTTCAATTCCTATTACTATTAATGCCCATGGAATTAATATTCCTATGAGAATCCATTTAATAGGAGCTGATTGGATGCTAAACATTACAATTGAGAATATTGCTATCGTCAAAAATGAAAGTCCCATCATTTTAATAACGTAGGCGAATTTGGATTGTCTGTTCATTATATCTGAAATGCTCGACCAATTTACGTACTTGTGTTTATAATCTCCTGCGACTTTGAATCTACAAAATACGAATATAGATATTAAATTCAACACAATTGCAACGATTACGAAATAGATTTTTACTCTGAAGAATAAGGAACATCCTAATATTGCAAGTGCAGATAATGCTCCCATAATTAGAGCTGAGAATTTTACTTTTTCGTTCAAATAAGTTTTCTTATTTATTGGTAGGCTCATCAAATAATCGTGGTTTTGTCCGTCCAATGAAACTATTATCGATTGTAGATTCATAGGAAATAGTCCGATGAACACACTGTACATAAATGAAATGCTGAGTGCAACAGCAAGTGATTGCAAATCGGAAATATTTGTTCCGAGGTCACTTCTCATATTTGACAAGTTTGTAAATGTCATTATTATTGGGAACATCACTGGGAATAAAATGCACGATGTGATAGTTGTAGCATCACTCAAAAGCATTTTGTTGTATTTGAACATTTCCTTGCCGATATTGCTTGGTTCTTTGTCAACTTTAGTTCTTCTGACAGAATTTTTTCTGTTTTGAATATCGCTCATGTGTTCGTACAAGTTCTTCGATGCAAATTCTAGGATTGCCTTTCCTAAAATCACTTCAATAACTGCCAATACAGCTATGAAAATAATCGCCGATAATGGATTGTGAAGTAATCCTGAAATAGGGCCAAGTCCTGTGGCATTCTTCATGATTTTTGAATTTTGAATAAAAATTACAAACACTATGGCAACGACTTGAATGAAGATATTAAGTCCAACCATTATTTGCGTGTTGAATTTGTACAAAGCGGATGTTCTCACCAAAAGCTCCGCAACGACAATATTCAAAATTATTGTAAAAACGAATAAAACTACGAAATTCAAAATTCCGAACAAAATTGCCAAGAATATATTGAATTTGAAATCAATGAAAAACTTTATCGACAACAACAAAATCGGACTTAGAACTGTCAACGAACTCAACATTGTCAAGAACGTCTTGGATATGAACATTTCTTTCTGACTAATTGGGAAGTAGGACATCTTCAACGAATCCTTGTTTTCATAAAACAGATTGAATACGCTGATGAAGTTTTGCAAAGTTCCCAGAATTACCAAGTAAAACACGAACAAATCATACGCCTTAGGGGCCTTGCTGTAATCAAATATAAGTCCGAACATAAGTCCGTAAATTACAAGCATCATCACAGCGGACATTATATATTGTCTGATAATTTTCTTGTAAATACTTTTGTTCTCAGCAGGCTTGGTCTTCTGTCTGATTTGCCCTGTGAGCATAGGATTTATATTCAATAAGTCGATTTTCATCAATTCTTTTAATTTAGTTTTGTTCATTTGGAACCTCATCGTGTGATTTTATCATTTCAAGATAAATTTCTTCCAAAGATTTATCCGGATGTAAATCTTTTAGTTCTTGAACTGTACCTAAGAATATAAGTTTTCCTTTTTGCAAAATTCCAATTCTGTCGCAAAGTTTTTCTGCAATTTCCAAAATATGAGTTGAGAACAAAACAGTATTTCCTTTGTTGGCGTGTTCTCTCATCATTTCCTTCAAATTGTACGAGCTTTGTGGGTCAAGTCCTGTCAACGGTTCGTCCAATACCCACACATCTGGATCAGATAACAGAGCAGCTATTACGAAAACTTTTTGTCTCATACCATGTGAAAAAGATTCGATAGGTTGGAAGAATTCTGTCAAATCAAATTTTTCGGAAAGCATCTTGCAAGTAGCATTGAATTTGTTTTCTTCAACTTCATAAATCGTTCCTACAAATCTCCAAAATTCGTAAGGAGTCATCTTCAAAAACATATCTGGACTGTCAGATACATATCCGATTTTTTTCTTAGCTTCCATTGGATTATCTTTTACATCAATATCGTCAACTTTGATAGTCCCTTCTTCAGGTTTTATAACACCAACTAAGGATTTTATCGTAGTTGATTTACCGGCTCCGTTATGTCCAATAAGACCGAAGATTTCGCCGCTATTAATTGTAAGATTCAAATTATCCAAAGCGATTTTCTTGTCATATTTTTTTGTCACATTCTCAAAAGTAATCATACATACCTCCTCTTGTATCATACTGTATCATAATCGTAGCACACTTGTGATATCGTGTCAAATAAAAAAAGAATTAGCTATTGCTAATTCTAATATGTAAGCAAACCCTCATACACGAATATCTGGACTACAAAAATTGTTGATTTCTAAATCTCAAAATCCTAAAATCGAAAACTCACTTACGTTCAAACAGTTCGATTTTTACGGATTTTTTCGAATTGAAATCAAAGCAATTTTCTCCGTATGATATTCTTAGCATGAGGGGTTTATTACTTTGACTATGAGTTAAATAAATCTAGCTAATTCTTTCTATAACTGATTTTAAATGGTTGAATCTTCTGATAAGTTCATCCTTTTCAAATTCTTTTGGTTGCATATATTCAGTGACTTCAGTAATAGTTTCATAAAGTTCATCATTGTCATTTTCTTTGTACAATTGAATAGCTTGTGATCTGAGAGAAGCAAGCTCCTTGTAAATCGTCATCACCTCGTGCTCTTCTTTGTTTTCCAAAAGAAGTTGTTTAAGTGGCCAATTGATATTGTGCTCAGTAGTCACGCATTTGTTTGGAATGTAAATATTCTCACGTTGCATATCTTTCAAAAATCTATTTAAAATTTGGTTGTTGAATTTATTGATCATTAGAAAATTAATATCAACACCTTCTTCAGCACACTCAATTTTTTCGCCGTCTTCTTCTTTTAAAAGCACAGATATTTTAGTGCACAAATCAGAATCATCGCATTCGATTATTTCAAAATCGTGCTTCTCAGATTCAATCTTCAAAAATTCTTTAATATTTTCAGGCATATTGTAAATTAAAATCGATCTAGCCATAAAACCTCCTTAAATATTCATATCTTCCCAATCAAAGTCATCACTCAAAGGCTTTTTATTATAAAAGTCCTTGAACAAATCCTTTGTGTCTTCGACACTCACATCATCGACACACTTCACCAAACTGTCAGCAATATCCTTCATATATTCAATATGATAAACACATTCGTAAGCATTAGGAATAAAAGTCGCTTGAATGAAACTTTCGCCCACAAATTCCAACGAGAAAAAGTAAGTCTTCTTACCAGATCTTACTTCCTTGTAATTTCTTAACGCATCTTCTGAAATCTTGTCTATCTCATCTAAAACTATATCGAATAGGGGAGAGTCGAATGTTTTTTCTGAAGTTTTCAAAATCAATTTACTTTTTTGTTCCAAAAACTCATCAGTTCCACTAAAAACTCCCTTTTTCAAAAACTCAAGCATAAAAACCCTCCTTAAAATTATACATTTAATCGGTTAAACTAATAGTATACAATTCATACTTCGTTATGAAATTAAAACCCACACTTTCAACTATTTTTCTTTCCTTTTCTTCAACAAAAAATGTAGTATGTTTTTGATTATCTAATTTTGATGTATTCAAGCATTTAATCAATAAACTTCGCATTATATTTTCGTCAAAATCATCCTTATAATCAATCCCGAAGATCTCCATAAGTAAAGGCGTGTACACAAAATAAATACATCCTTTTAAAATATTTTTTTCGTAATATAAAAAAATATTCCATTTCTTATTTGACTTTGAATTTAAAGCGTTGAAAAGCCTATCGGAATTCCAGTAAATATCACTTGTTTTATCATGTAAATCTCGAAAATCATTCCAATTCTCAATATTAACACTAACTATGTCTCCATCACATTCTAAAGGAGAATATTTTTCAAAACTTAAAGTGTATACGTAGTTTTCGTCAATTTTTTCAGAATCTATACTTTTCAAATACTCAATACTTAGTGTATTATCTGAAGGAAAACCAAAATAAATCGTATAGTTTGGATATCTGGATTTTGAATATTCAATAAATTCTTCAATAACTTCTTGTTGATTATTTTGAATATTAAATACATTAAAGCCTAAATAATGGTCTTGTTCAATCCAATAATAATCAATCCAACCTAACACTTCATCATTATTTATAAATAAGAGTATTTTTGAATTTGATTTTGAAAATGATGAATATGCTGATTTGTAAAAATCATTTTTAGTCTTGATACCATCCAAATAAGTTGGAAATGCTGAAGTTGTCAAATCTTGTGATAAATTATATGAAAAGTCCAAATAATTTTCTATATCTTGTAAAGTCGCTTTTTTTAACATATACTACCCTTGGAAATCATTTCTGAATTTAGGTGTTTTTCCATTTTCATAAGGATTGTAGTTGTTGATATCACATTGAAATTCTTTTAGTTCAATAATTTTCTCTGAATCATTCCATAGAACAAGCGAAATTCCTTCAAAACTTGAAAAGTCGCCGTTACTCATTTTACATTCAAAAATCCACTGAACAACTGATTGGTTTTCATGATGAAATATTTGTAAAATATCCCATTTTATAACCTTACCGCGAGTATTCCATTCATCAAACCATATCTTTATAGTTTTTTTATCTGAGTACCTTGGACCCCAACATTCTGTGTAGACAACATTATCAGCAAAAATGTTATCTATTCCAAAGTCTTTTTGTTCTAACCACATTTTAAACCATAATTTTATAATTAATTCTCTATTATTCATCATAATCTCCCTTAAAAGATTTCTGTCATACATTAATGATACCACAAATCAAATAAATTACGGTAATTTAGCCTGCACATTATCATATAAAACTAAGCGTACATGTCATCTAAAGTAATAAGCTCAACATTGTCATCGTATGAAAAATCTTCAAAGCCAGACATGCTAATTATCCAGTAAAATTTTTGGTTGCTGTTAAATATTTTCGATTTTTCAATGAGTTCATTGAGTACAGATTTCGGACAAAGTCCATTTCTCCATTTGCATTCCACGAACAGATAATTTTCACTGTCGTAAGCTAATATATCAATCTCTGATTGTTTTTTACGAAGAGAATCATTTCCCCACCAATTGCCGTAATCAGTAGGTAAGAAGCTCAAATCTCCAGATTTGATTCTGTATTCCAAGTATTCTATCGAAATTTTTTCGAAAATTTTACCCATATAATCATTTATAGAATTTTCTATTTTTTCTGAGTATACTCTGTGACCTAATTCGAGATTTATCAAATTGAGATTAGGTTGTACAAATTTGTACCAGAAATTAAACATCGTGTCTTTAATCAAATAAATAGGTCGATTGGATTTGCGATTAGTCACAGGGGTTTTTCTTTCAATAATTCCAAGTTCTATCAAACTTTCAAGATAAGGACTGATTGAGCCAGATTGCACACCTAATTTATTGGATATTTCAGATACTTTGGTATGTCCATTGGATATTAAATATAAAATATCATTGTATCGTTTTGGATCTCTGAGTTCTTGTTTTAATAAATTAGAAGGTTCTTCGTATAATCTGCCTTGCACCGACAAAAAATTATTGATTATATTTTCTTGTAAATTAATAGAATCATCAAAAAAAACTAGATATTCTGCAACGCCACCAGTTAATCCAAAAACAATTGCCTTGTCATGATTAGAATAATTCTTCACAAATAATGCAGATTCTTTATAGGAAAAAGGATTGATTTTTAGTTGAATTGATCTTCTTCCATAAAGAGGGCTTTTATATCCTAAAACTTGGTTTTCCATGAAACTCATAGATGAACCACATAATATCAAAAACAATTTGCTTGTCGTTTTATACTCATCAATCAAATTTTGAAGAACTGAAGAAATTGAAGGGAAGGACTCAGCAATGTATGGATATTCATCAATAACGAACGCGATTCTGTGATTCACGGAATACTCAAATAAAAATCTAAATGCATGATCAATATCAGAAAATGTAGGTAAATTTCCATAATAATTACAAGCCTTATAAATTGATTGTGACAAATGATTCAAGTTGATAAACTTATCAGATTCTACACCGACAAAATACGATCCAGATTTTTCTTTCATAAATTTTTGAATCAAATAGGTTTTTCCGACTCTTCTTCGACCGTAAATTACACACATAGAAAAATTTTCCTTAGAGAATTCTGTATTTAGTTTTTCAAGTTCATGTTCACGACCAATAAATTTCATATTCTCACCTCAACTATATTATAGAACACAATATCGTACAATGCAATATTACGATATTGTATATTACGATATTGCATTAAAAAAATCAAAATAATAATAAGTGGAAAAGATTTACAATAGTTTACTAAATTTTTTCAACAAAAAAAGCGACAAGTTCGCCGCTTAAAATTTGTATTCAAATAATTCTTCATCGATTTGCTTAAAACCTACAGCTTCAAACATTTTTCTGCTTTGATGATTAAAAGCGTAGATATTTGCCGTGACAGATTTTAATCCATTTTCTTTTGCTAATTCCAAAACCTTTTTGACACAATTTCGTCCGATGTGTTTGTTTTGAAATTCTTTGCACACAACTATTGTTATTTCATTGTCATCAGTTAAGGAAATATCTCCAACTAATTCGTTATTGTATTCAATGTAGAACAACTTTCCATGAGTATTCAAATAATTGTACATTTTTTGAAGCCTATCAATATCGTATACGAAATCAATGTTGTCAACTTGTTTGCACACATCCTTATCTTCGTACCATTTCAAAGTAGTATCGTAATTTTCGAAATAGGGAACAAGTTTGATGTTTTCATTGACGGTAATTGTGTTCATGTTAATTTTCCTTTATTTTATATCGAATTTTATGATTCCTCACAATTTAATTAAATCTACCATTTATTTTATCTTCAATCAGTTATATTAATCCGATACCTTTTAATAGTCTTAGATCTGGATTTAAGTATTAAATAATGTTTAAATTGCCACCTACTAAAATTAGGTATAGAAATATAAAGTACATACTTTTGTGGATGCTGTATCACTGATTTAAGTGAGAAAAGTCACAACTCCTTATATTATCCTTTAAGGTTTTATTCTCACAAAATTCAAATAAATATTTTAATAAACTTATTTTGTTAGTATCTATATTCTTGTATAAATCTGTAACTTTTTTTTCGTTAATCCAATTTATCTTTGTATTAATTTTCCCTCTATGTTCGATATAATAATCAGCTACAGATTCTATTTCTTCTTCTAGCCTTTTAGCTTTAGCTAAATTAAAAATTGGAAATATCATTATAGAAACAAGATTTCTTTTATCAATGTATTCAGGAACACTTTCAATTTGTTCTTTATAATACGGAAAATCAATATCTATATTTTCTGCTCTATTTAAATCTTCATAAACTATTATTGCAAGATCTTGAGAGTCTTTTTCTAATGTTAATACTATAATGTTTTTAGCATTATATTCTAGTTTTAAGAAATAATTTATTATAATAAAGCCCCCTTATATAGCAGGTATTACTTCTGGTAAAGCTTCTGGTGCAAATAAACCAACCCCAACTACTATTATGTACTTCTTGATTTTTATTTTAGCATTATTTAAATTCCGATTCAATAAATATTTTATACAGATTACTAGCTTTAATAAAACGAAATTACAAAAGACCTATATCATAATATACAGATTTATTTATATCATTATCATATATCATTCCCATTTCAAGAAACATGATTGTATATATAACTCCATCTATTTTTTCTATATAATCTCATTATCTGCCTATATGTTTACGGCAAGTTCAGTTCTTATAAAAATTTGAAAGCTTATCAAACAATGCAATATTACGATGTTGCATTAAAAATATCAATATAATAATTAGTTCAAAAGTTTTGAAATAGTTTGGTAAATTTTTGCAACTAAAAAAGCGACAAGTTTGTCGCTTTTAATTTGTATTCAAATAATTGTACATTTTTTGAAGCCTATCAATATCATATACGAAATTAATGTTGTCTACTTGTTTGCACACATCCTTATCTTTGTACCATTTCAAAGTAATATCGTAATTTTCGAAATAGGGAACAAGTTTGATTCTATCATTGACTATTATAGTGTCCATAGGAAATTCTCTAATTATTTTATGTTGTGTTTTTCCATTTTTTCCTTAAAAATATCTGTAATGATTTTTTGCAATTCGTCACGTTCTTTTTCAGGAAGTTCGCCTTCTCTTTTTGCTACAGCGTAAAGTTCAGGATATTGGTTGGCAATTCTTTCGATTGTTTTTGTTGTTGAATGTTTTCTTACAAAAAATGGAATTTTCTTGATCCATCCATCTGGAACTAATGCTAATATTTTATCTGCGGCTTCTTTGTCGCTGATTTCTGCTGAAGATAGTCCTTTGTCAATTTCTGCTTGTTCTTTTTCTGTAAAATCTTCTAATTTCATAATATCCTCCTTTGTGTATTTTATGATTTCTTATACTTATATTATAACACTAATACTGTTAACAATCAAAAACGAATATCATTTTTATTAAGTTTTTCATAATAAAAAAAGCTTTTAAGATTACAAAACCCTAAAAGCTTTTTTGTTTATTTGAGTTGTAAACCATCTTTGTAAGCATTGCCTACTCTTCCAGCTACTTTGTAGTACCCAAGAGTATATGGGTCAAAAGCAATTGCCTCTAATGAATCAACGTTTACTTTATCACTGTCAAAATGTTCTTCATCTACTGATGTTCTGATTACTTTTCCAATGACTCCAATTCCATTATTATCTTTTTTGTATTCTATGAATTCACATTCGATAGCAACTGGAAATTCGTCGATTATTGGAGCATCAACGAGTGTGGATTTTTCAAATGTTAATCCTGATTTTTTGAATTTGTCTTTCTCAGTATTTCCGCTAACAACCCCGAAATAGTCAGCTTCAACAACATGTTTTGCATCTGCCACATGTACTACGAATCCTTTACGTGCTTTGATATTTTCAACAGTTTTATGAGTTTCTGACAAATTTAATGCTACTGTGTCTCTGTTGAGCATAGTTCCCCATGCAGCATTCATTACATCTGCAGTATCATCTTCGTTAAAGGTGGCCACCATCAAAACTGGCATAGGGAATATAGAATAAGTTGTTTCAATTTCTTTTTTCATCGTTTCCTCCTATTTATTTTGTGGTATTTATTAATTCATCTCACAAGAAAATTATAACGCTAATAGTATTATTTATTAAAATCCAAATTAATTCTTAATTAATGAGTTTACAATATCACCGTGTCTTTTTTCATCGTTTTTGACACTTTCTATTTCTGGGAATTTTTCAGCAACTGGTGCATAGGTATTAGCAGCATTGTATTCTCCGTTTGCAATTAGTTTATATAATTTTTTCTTTCCTATTATCTTATAAAGCAAAGGAATAATTATCGCCTTGGTTTTTTTAGGTTTCAGATTTTCTTTTGTAAGATTGTGGAATACCGATGCATGATGACCTTCTTCTGTAGCAAGCTTACGAAAAGTTTCTTGATCATTTGCATCCTTTACAGTATCTGCAAGTGCACGATACATTAACACAACGTCCAATTCACCTTGTTGAGATTTCAATAGTATTTTCATATCTTTTTGTGTTATATTCATTTTTTTCTCCTCTTTTAGATTCGATTAGTTCCATTAAATTCATAGAATAATTTTTTAGTTAATTTAATTTTACCACAAAACAAAAACCCGACTATTATCAATTGTGATAAAGCTGGGTTTTAAATTTTAATATAAATTTTTTATTGCTCTATTGTAGTTTTACGCTGTACTTTTAAACACAATTAATTGTCTATCCAATATCTTTGAATTGTCTTACCATCCGAGTTAACAAACTCATTTTCAAGTACTCCACCATTTTTAATAATAGACTTAGCTGATCCTATATTTTCTTTATCACAAATCATAAGTACTCTTGCAATTCCCAATTTTTTACACTCTATCAAAGCTAGTCTTACCATTTCTGTTGCATAGCCTTTTTTTCTCTCACTGGGTCTTATTCCATCTCCAATATGTCCACCTTCTTTCAAAAGTGACTCATTTAAATAGTGGCGAATATTTACAGATCCTAAAAGCCTATCTCTTTCTTCATCTAAAAGGAAGAAAACTGAATCTGGAACTTTATTTTCAGTTTTAGATTTTATTTCTAAGTTATTTAGATAATAGTCAAAATCATGGTAATCATTTTTAAATATTGACCATGGAGAAGAGTTTGTGTTATTCATTTCTTGGTCAATCTTCCATTCATCAATCATCTCACCAAGCTTTAATTCATACTCTTTAGTTAGTTTAATTAATTTTAGTTTCATATATTTTCCTTAATTCCATCCATACCATGCACACAACCTACTCAATATCCAAAATGTAGCTAAAAACAAGAATTTGAAAGAAATTTTCGACCACTAATTTCAAAATACTAAGCTTTTAATAATAAATCCACAAAATCAATAATATATTGATTTCAAGTACTCAGATTTTTCTAACTCTTCTCCAACAAAACAACAGCTTCGCAGTGTCTTGAGTGGTCAGTATGGATAACATTGGTTATTTTTCAAAAGCCTCGTATGTGGGAATATGCCGATCAATAAACATCTTATAATTTACTAAATCATTCTAAAGTAGAAAAAACAGCTCATGGCTTAGCTTAATTTTGTTTAATAATTAAAGGATATAGTTTGTTTACTTACATTTACATCTGCTTCTACCCCAAAAGGAATTATACATCTTGGAGTTGAGTGTCCAATATTTATATTATAGACAATAGGTAAATCTTTATTAGTAATTTCTTCTAATAAAATAGATTTATACTCCTCATAATAGATTTCATTTTGAGGTTTCCCTACTAGTATTCCTGATAATTTATCAAATATTCCGTAGTCTTTTAGAGCAAGTATCATTTTCCTATATAAATCTGGTTTTGTTTTTTCTTCGCTTGATTCTATAAGTAAAATCTTATTCTCCCATTCCTCAAGGGTTGGAAATAAATTATATTTGCTACAGATTTCTACTGTATCTTCAAATCTAGAATTATCGAACATATCATATATTGTTTCTATGCATCCGCCTAAAATTTTTCCACTAAATATAGGATTTCCTCTTAAAAGCTCAAAACCGGTATTAGGATGGCTTTTCATTTCTATTCCAATAGCTTTCTCGCTAAAATCTTCCCTTGCCTCATACCAAACTTCACTAGGATGTATCTCATTTATTTTTCCTGTTTTTATAAGTTCCAAAAAGTATTTTTCTGTATAAGCTAACATATTAGCAGATAGTTCGCATACATCGGGCAAGAAAGCCTGACCATAAAATGTTTTTATGCCGAACTTATTTAAAATAAAGTGATTCATTGTTGAGTCAGAAAAGCCTAAAAAAAGTTTTTGTTTAACAATATTTTTTAATCTATCTCTTTCAAATAAATAAGGAGCTAATCTATAGGTATCTTCTCCACCAATAGCACATAAAATCATATCAATAGTGTCATCTTCAAAAGCAAGCAGCAAATCATCTGCCCTAGCTTTCGGATGATTCTTTAAAAAATCAATGCCTTTCAAAGAATTAGGTAAAAACTCTATTTCGACTCCTAGCTTATTTAATCTGTCTATTCCTATTTTTATTTCATGCTCAACGAAACTTTCTCCCAAAACACCACTTGATAAGCTCACAACTCCTATTTTCTTTATCATTATTTCCTCCAAATTTCTAAATAAAGTAGAAATATCCTATATTCTTATTTTCTTGATAGCAACACAACAGCTTCGCAGTGGTAAGTTCTTGGGAACTGATCGAAGAACTCCAATGACTTGATTTTATACCCTTTTTCGATAAATTTATCCAAATCCATTCTTTGTGTTATCGGATTGCAAGAAATGTAGATGAATTTATCCGGATTGATGTCAATTAATCGATCGATTGCTTTTGGATGAATTCCATCTCTTGGTGGGTCGAGGACTACTACGTCTTTTTTCTCAACTTTTTCCATAAAATTCAAGCAATCATCGCAGATGAACTCTGTGTTAGTCAATCCATTTAGTTCTGCGTTTTCTTGTGCTTTTTCGACTGCTTCTTCTACTATTTCGACTCCGATTACGCTTTCGGATTTTTTAGCGAAAATTTGTGCGATGGTTCCAGTTCCACAATACAAATCGTAGACGCTTTTTCCTGACAAATCTCCAGCCAATTCCAATGCTCTGTTATAAATTTGTTCTGCTTGTGCTGGATTTGGCTGAAAGAATGAAAATGGAGATATTCTAAATTCCAAGCCATTTATTTTTTCTGTCAAATATTCTTTGCCGTACAACAATTCTAATTTGTCGACAATTACCGCATCAGAAATATTATCGTTAATTGTGTGATAAATCGACACGATTCTGTTGTCGATTTGCTTTGTAAATTCAACGAAATCATTCACATCAAACTCATCACTTGTCGTTACCAAATTAATCATGTACTCATCATCACTGAAACTTTTTCTGATTATGAAGTGTCTCAAAAGTCCAGTATGTTTTATTTTTTTGAAAAATTCGTAATTTTTATCACGAAAATATTCTTGAACAGCTTGTCTGATTTTGTTGAAGCCTTCATCAATTATATTGCAATCTACGGTGTCTGTTATTTCGTAGAATTTGTTTTTAGTGTGAAGTCCCAAAACAAGCGGACCACCTTTGACACTATCTCCAAAAGTGTATTCCATTTTGTTTCTGTAGCCTTGTAAAATAGGCGATGGATGAAAAGTAATATCCTCATCGTAAATATCTTTGTATAATTCTGTGAGTGTTTTTTTCTTCAAATCGCACTCCACATCATACTTTAATTTTTGATAAATACAACCGCCGCATCTTTCATTTACAGGGCAACCTTCAATAGTTTCAAGAGGGGAGTTTTCTAGTTTTTCAACTAGTTTTCCCTCAATAAATCCCTTTTTCTTTCTTTTTCGTTGAAAAGAGATTGTCTGTCCTTGAATTGTGTTCTTTATAGAATACAAATTATCGTCTATTTTGCAAATTCCCTTGTTGGGAAATACATTGTATTCTACTTTTGCCTCTAAAATTTTTTTCATTATCCTTGTAGACCGTCTGCTTGTCTTTGCATATTTTCTACGACGATATCGTGAATATCTCCGATTGATTGTCCGTATTCCAATACTTGCCAAGGTTCATTAGTATGGAAATGAATTTTAATCAAATCATCGCCACCTACAACCAAAAGGCAATCGCCTTTAAAATGTTCTGTGATATATTCACTAATTGTATCGCTTGATAAGTTTTCTCCTGCTATTAATAATTGTGTATCAAATCTAAATTCTATTTGTTCTGACATAATTTCACCTTCATTTTTAAATTTCCCATTGGGATTAAGTTAATTTTACCATATTGTGTTGTAATTTTCTCAGAAAAATTATTTCCAGCTATTCGGAAGAAGTGATTTGTAAGGATATGAATCAAACCTATCGTCAATCAAAAATAATTCTCCAGTATCGGTGTCTGTTCTAATAAGTCTTCCACCAGCTTGATGCACCTTGTTCATTCCTGGATACACATAAGCGTAATCGAATCCGTTTTTTCCATTTTCGTCAAAATATTTTTTAATCAAATCATTTTCTACACTAATTCCGGGAAGTCCGACTGAAATTATCCCTACAGTATTCAATCTGTCGCCACTCAAATCCACGCCTTCGCTGAACACTCCACCCAAAACACAAAACGCCATTATGTTTGAACTTGTTGTAAATTGGGACAAAAATTCCAACCTTTCCATATCAGTAAGCGTTCTTTCTTGTGTTAAAATATCGAAACCACAAATCTCATACACTGATTCCAAGTATGAATAAGAAGGAAAGAATATGAGTTTATTTCCAGGCTTTTCGTTGATTTTTCGAAGGATTTCTGCAATTTTATATTTCGTATCTTCGCGGTCTTTAAATCTAGTTGAAATGTTGATGTGATTTACTTTCAAATTCTCTTTTGGGAAAGGAGATTCCAATCTTATGTTGTAGAATTTTTCTAAACCCAACACATCTGCGAAGTAGGTCATAGGAGACAGTGTCGCTGAGAAAAATACGTTGGATTTGCATTTTTTCAAAAGATTTTTAAAAATATTGTGAGTGTTCAAGCACATGATGTTGTAAATAACATCATCGTTTTCCGATTTTATCAAAGTAACGAAAGAATCATCGTAAAAATCAGAAATCTTCAAAAACTTATTGATTTCAAAATACACATCCAATACTTTGTCGTAGTATGGTTTTTCCTTGTCTTCGACCAAGAATTTCGTCATGGATTCTTTGCAACGTACACAATAATCAATCAAATCTACTGACAAATCCTTGTATGTGTTGACTGGTTTTCCAAAAGATTCATCTTTGATTTGTTTGGCTATTTTCTTCAAATTTCGTTTGATTTTGAGTTCTTTTTTATCATCTAAAAGCTCATCACAACAGTCCATAAGTTGGTTGAAACTCAACGAATACGAATACATATCACGCCCTCGACTCACCAAATTATGAGCCTCATCAACCAAAAGCGACATTCTCAAATAAGGAACTTCGAAAAATCTTTTTAGATATACTACCGGATCAAAAACGTAATTGTAATCACAAATCACAATGTCACAGAAATTGGACAAATCCAGCTCCAATTCCAACGGACAAACTCTGTATTTGAATGCGTATTTTTTGATGATTTCTTCCACGATAATATCTTCGTTATCGAGCATATCGAGAATGCATTTGTTGACCCTGTCGTAGTGACCTTTTGCAAATTCACAATCATTTGGATTGCATTTAACTTCATTATTGATACAGACCTTGTTCTTTGCGATTATCTCGACTGATTTTATTATCAGACCTTTTTGTTTCATTAAATACAATTGGTCGTTACAAGCTTTTTTTAGAGTAGACTTTGCAGTCAAATAAAAAATCTTGTCCGTCAAATCTTCTCCCATAGCTTTAATTGAAGGAAAAAGCGTGGAGATAGTCTTGCCGATTCCTGTTGCAGCTTCCACCATCAAATCTACACCCTGTTTGGTTGCAGAATACACGTTTTGGCTCAAATACTTCTGACCAGCTCTAAATGCAGGATAGGGAAATGATAAGTTCTGAATGGATTCGTCACGATTCTTTATGTGCTGTGTGATTAATTCTGTGAACACGGAATATTTTTCTAATAATGAAAAATAAAATTCTTTTAATTCTTCAAAAGTAAAATTTTGCCTGATAAATTTTATTTTCTTGGTATCAGTTTGATAATAAGTTAGCTGTAAATCAATATCTTCCAAGTCGTTGTCCAAAGCATAAAAATACCCGTAGCATTTTACTTGTGCCCAGTGATATTTGTTGGAATTGTATTCCAATTCTTCCAAATCACGCGTAGTCGATTTTATTTCATCTATTAAAGTTTTGCCATTTTTAATTCCTATTCCGTCAGCTCTACCTTCCACGATGTAATTTACCGATTTGTAGAGGGTAGTGTTTTTGAGAGTAACTTCCGGCAGAAATCCAATATCGTATTCTTTTTGAATCATTTTGTGGATTTTCTGTCCTTCTTTTGCCCTGTCGAACACATTTCTGAATCTATCGTCTATGTCGCCACTTCGTTCAGTGTATTCAACCAAATCTCTGACAGAAAGTTTGATTTCTTTTTTCATAGTTTATAATTTTGTTGAAGCAAATTTACTTCCTTGTAAATTTTTCTTCGTTCAATCGCCAAATCGCGATACATTTTATCCTCATCTGTTACATATTCGATTTTTTCATTTACAATTTCCGATTCGCCGTCTTCATTCACACTTACCATTGTGAAATATCCCGAAGCTTTTATGATATCTGTACCCTCGACTTTAGCACGAACGAAACATTCCATGCTTGTTTTGCCAACGTAATCTATAATCGCTGTGATTTTTATAATTTCTCCCAATTTTGTTGGAGCGTTGAATGTCAAATTATTTACGGCTTTTGTCAATGTTTTATTGGAACAAAATCTTCTCGTGCACACACCTGCGATTGTGTCCATCATTTTGAATAATTCTCCTCCGTGAAGAAGTCCGTAAAAATTTCCCATATCTCCATTTGCTCTGAATTTTACAATTGTTTTTGTATCTTGTTTTGTTTTCATATTATCCACCTTTTAATTCTTACTTCTATTATAGTATAAAATTTTATTTTCGGAAAAATGAAATCAATCGCAAGTTTTTAAAATTGAAACAAAAAGAAATTAAATGTATAATTAGATTGTATGAACTTTACAGGAGGTTAATGATTTGAAATATAGAGAATATTATGATAATGTTTTAGTCCGCATCGAAAAGGGCGAAGACGTTGTAGAAAAATTATTCGAATTAGTTGACAAACTTCAACTAAAAAATGGTTCTATTTCAGGAATTGGCGCCAGCGATAATATAACTGTGGGATTATATAGTGTCGAAAAACAAGAATACACTAAGAAAAATTTTACAGGAGAGATGGAAATCACAAGCATTCTTGGAAATATATCTACTATGAATGACAAACCTTACTTGCACATGCACATTACATTTGCAGATGAGAATTTGAATGTTCACGGCGGACATTTGAACGAGGCTATCATATCAGCAACTTGTGAAATCATAATTAATAAAATAGACGAAAAAGTTGATAGATTCAAAGATTCTGAAACAGGTTTAAATTTATACGATATTTAGAGGGGAAAATGAAATATTATTTTAATAATGACAGCGTAGATCCGTATTACAATTTTGCAGTTGAGTATTTTTTCGCAAAGCATAACATTCCAGTGTTTATTTTGTGGAGAAATAAGGATTCAATCTTACTTGGAAAGAATCAAAATATTTACAGAGAAGTTAACTTGAAATACACTGAAGAAAATGGGATTAATCTAGTTCGTAGGTTATCTGGCGGTGGTTGCATATATACTGATGAAAAAAATATGCAATACACTTTTATTGAAAGTCAAAACTACGCAAATGACTTCAAACATTTCGCTAATATGATAATCAATCAAATGAAAAAAATGGGACTTAATCCAGAATTCAGCGGTAGAAATGATATTTTGATTGATGGTAAGAAAATAAGCGGCAATGCACAATACATGAAAAACAGCATGGTGGTTCACCACGGTACAATTCTATTCGATATTGGAGTGGAAAAAATGATGAATTCACTTACTCCACAAAAGATAAAATTCGAAGGAAAAGCCATTAAATCCGTAGAATCCAGAATCACAACTATTAATGATATGATTGATATGGAATACGGTGAGTTTTTCAATAAAATCAAAAACGGTATCATTGAAGATAATAACTTAGAAGAATATGTATTAAACGATTCTGAACAAGAAGAGGTCAATGGATACATTGATTTATTCAAAAATGAAGAATTTATATATTCAAAAGGAGAAACTACTGCAAATTATCAAAGAAAGCATAAGTTTGGAGTTGTGGAATACAGCTACAACATCAAGGATAATTTGATTGATAGTTTTAAAATAGAAGGAGATTTCTTTTCTAACAAAGATATTTCAGAATTATGCGATATGTTTGTTGGAAAGGCAATGACAATAGATGGTTTCCACAATGTTTTAAATGATGTTAATATTGGAGAATACATTGTTGGAATGGATGAGAAAGTGTTTTTAGGTGATATTTTTGATTAGAAAACCAAAATGGATGAGAATAAAAATCGAAGGTAGCCAAAACCTTCACGAAGTAGAAAGTTTAGTAGATGGATTTGAATTGAACACAGTTTGCAAGGAAGCAAATTGTCCTAACAGAATGAAATGCTACGAATCACGTACAGCTACATTTATGATTTTAGGAGATATTTGTACTAGAAACTGTAGATATTGCAACGTAACTACTGGAAGAGGAAGAGAAGTTGACGAAAAGGAACCTGAAAATGTTGCAAAAGTTGTGAAACAATTAGGGTTGAAATACGCTGTTATTACTTCAGTTGACAGAGACGATTTAAAAGACGAAGGCGCAACTCAATTCAAAAATGTAATCAAGGAAATTAGAAAACACAACGAAGGAACATTAGTTGAAGTTTTGATTCCTGATATGCACGCAAAGCATGAATTGTTGGATATTGTTTTTGATGAAAGACCAGATGTATTAAATCACAACGTTGAAACAGTTCGTTCTATCTTCAAAGAAATGAGACCACAAGGAAACTTGGATAATTCTTTTGAAGTTTTAAGATATGCCAAAGAAAAAGGCCTTGTAACTAAATCTGGATTTATGGTTGGACTTGGAGAAACTAACGAAGAAGTTCATCAAATGCTAGACAAGTTAAACGAATTAAAAGTAGATATAGTTACAATTGGACAATATTTGATGCCAACATTGGAACATGCTGAGTTGGACAGATACGTTACTCCGGAAGAATTTGACGAATTCAAACAATACGGTGAATCAATAGGAATTAAACACGTTGAGAGCGGCCCATTCGTAAGAAGTTCTTACAATGCGGGCAATGTATTTAAATCATTGGAGAAAAAAGAAAATGAGTAATGCAAAATAGGGCGAAAGCTCTATTTTGTATTATAAGAGGGAAAGTATGAACAAGTATATTTTTAGAGAAAAAATAAATTTGCTGGTGCAAATTTTACTGACGATTTTGTTGTCGTGTTTCATGTCGGTTGCGATAGTATTTACCAAAAGATTATTCGAAATTGAAAACAAGACCTTATCATTGATTGTTATTAGTGTTTCATTGATTTTGTTCACTGGAATAAATTATCTCAAGGACAGGACGATTTACAATATGGGACTTTCTTTTGTAGAAGGTTTCAAGCAAGATTTGTTTCACAATGTGATTTCACAAAACTTTTATGAAATACAACAAAAAGAAAAAACTTTTTCGAATGACATCACATCGACATCACTTTACTTAAAAGAATACTACATTATTCCGACCTTGGAGTTGATATCTGATGCAATTTTATTGATTTCAGTTTTTGTTACAACAGGATACTGCGTTTCATTTATTCCAGTGTCAATTATAACTGTGGGAGTGTTGATTTTCAGTTTAATCAATGTGAGAATCGACAAATCAATAATAGAAAAGAAAACAAATACATCGAATTTAAGAAAAAGATACGTGTATTTTCTAGATGATATGTTAAATTCCAAGAAAGTCATCAACTCAAAGGCTAACAAAGCGCTTGAAGTTGTTCACAGTAAATTAATAGAAGACATATCAGAAAAAGTGACGGAACTTGACAAGCAAGAGCTCACAAAATACAATCTGAAATTATTATTCATCGGAGTATATTTTATAATTAGTTTGATTTATATTATTAAACAGCCACAAATCAGCACCGGTGAAGTTATCATTCTTATAAGTTTAATTATGTTGTTGTATCATATGATTAAAAAAATCGTAAAAGAACGATCTATGATTGTGCAATCTGAGCAAAAAGTTTTCGAAATGGAAGAAATTTTTGGAAATCAAGAAAAATCAGATAAAATTGTAGAACACATAAAAGACATTGAGTTCAGAGATGTGAAATTGTATTCTTCAAATGTTAAAGTTAAGATCAACTACACATTTTATACTGACAAAAAATACCTAATTATTTGTGATAATGAAGAAGTTGTAAACTTACTAGCAAAATCATTTATTCAAACATTGTCTCCACAAAGCGGAATGATTTTGGTAAATAACGAGCCGTTAGAAGAGTTTGATTTGTCTTCGAATATGCTTGTCACTTACGATGAAAGTTACATCTTCGATACTGATTTTAGAAACAATGTTACATTATTTAATTCTTTTGCGGATAAGAAAATTCCACCATTGTTAAAAATATTCGATGAAGAATTGACTTCAAAACAAAGATATTCTGAATATAGTGATAGAGATAAGAACTTGATCAGATACAAGAGAATAATCAATCAAGATTCTGAATTTAACATGGTAGTTAATTTGTTTGAAAATTTGGACGAAAATACAGGAAATATTTTGCTTGAAGATTTCATTTTGAGATTCGATGGATCAATATACTGTGCTAAGGACGTTAATCCATTTATCAAGGAAAAATTTGACGAAGTGTTGTATGTTAAAAATATCGACAGTGATTATTTGTTAGTTCAAGAATAAATCAAACATCACGGTAAATAATTTATCGTGGTGTTTTTTATTTTTATACTTTACAAGAAAAATTTTTGAGTTAAAATATATAAGTAATTTAAAATTTGGAGGAATTATGAATTGGTTAAATAAAAATTATAAAGGATTATTGCTTTGCCTTTTAATAGCTATTCCTTGCCACTTTTTAGGTAAGAAGTTTCCTGTAATAGGTGGTGCAGTCCTAGCGATTTTGGTTGGGATTGTTATGGGATATATTATTAAAGACAAATCACAATTTGAAGTTGGAATGAAATTTGCATCGAAAAAAATATTGCAATATGCTGTAATTTTACTTGGATTTGGAATGAATCTGGCGGTTGTTATGGAAACTGGAAAACAATCATTGCCAATAATTATTCTAACTATTTCCACATCTTTAATTATTTCTTATGTACTTGCAAAGAAAATGAATATTGCGAAAAACATTGCGATATTAGTGGGAGTTGGATCATCAATTTGCGGTGGATCTGCAATTGCAGCAACTGCTCCAGTAATAGAAGCTGATGATGAAGATGTTGCACAGGCAATTTCTGTAATATTTTTCTTCAATGTAATTGCGGCTTTGATTTTCCCGTTGTTGGGAAGCGTGATTGGATTTTCCACTCATTCTGGAGAAGCGTTCGGAATATTTGCAGGAACTGCTGTAAATGATACATCATCAGTAACAGCAGCAGCCGCAACTTGGGATGGATTGTACAATTTGGGAACACAAACATTGGACAAAGCTGTTACTGTAAAATTGACTAGAACATTAGCGATTATTCCAATCACTTTGGTATTGTCGTATTTAAGAACTAAAAAACAAGAAAAATCAGAAAAAGTTGAACTCAAAAAAATATTTCCTATGTTTATTTTGTATTTCGTTCTTGCAAGTATTATAACTACAGTTGCTTTGAAAATGGGAGTAGATGCGAAAGTTTTTAATCCATTAAAAGAATTGTCTAAATTTTTCATTGTAATGGCAATGGCTGCAATTGGATTTAAAACAGATATTGTAAAATTAATAAAAACAGGTGGCAAACCAATCCTACTTGGATTTTGTTGCTGGATAGGAATCACTATAGTTTCAATTGCAATGCAATTTGCACTTGGACTAATATAAAACAAAAGCTATGCAAAAACTTTGCATAGCTTTTTCAAATAAAAAAATCACGGCTTTAGGGGTAGCCGCGATTTCTTAAGTACAATTTTATCTTACAAGGGGTTTGTTTGATATAAATTGATATCTATTATCATTATACTACGGTTTTTTAATTTGTCAACTAAAAATGGTTATCAAATTAAAAAAATCAAACAAATAGTAATATTTTTATATTTTACAGTAATATTTTAACATTTTCTTCGCTAAATAATTTTATATTTTCTTTTGAAAGTTTGTGAGCAGCAATCCCCATGCCTTTTATTTTTTGATGATTGAAAGTTCCATCGTAAATGTAATTCGATCCACATGATGGAGAATTTTCTTTTAAGATGGCGATTGTAGCATCGTATAACTTGGCAAGTTTTACCACTTCTTCGCTTCCTTTTTCAAATTCTTTTGTGAATTCTTCTCCGTCATAATCAAAAACTTTCCCATCACTAATCTCAACAGGATTTCTTGGAGTTGGCATTCCGCCCATAATTTCCGGACATACTGGAATTAAATTGTATTTTTCTTTGAGTGAATGAATAATTTTATCGTCTAATTTGTTGTTAGATCCGTTGTATTTACAATCAACGCCCAATAAACAAGCGCTAATTAAAACATTTTGCATATTTGTCTCCTTTAATTTTTGCAAATCCTTTTGTTAATTTCACTGACAGGAAGGCCTATAATTGTGTTCAAATCACCTTCGATGTATTCTATAAGAACTGGATTTAAATCCTGTATTCCGTACGCACCAGCTTTGTCGTAAACTGTGCCTTCGTCGATGTATTCTTTGATTAATTGGATATTTTTATCTGTTTTATCTGAAAATTTTACATTACTGAAAGTGTAGAATATTTCTTCGTAATTTTTTGATTTTAAGCAGACAGACGTCACAACTTTGTGAACTTTTCCCAGATAGGAGGTTAGCATATCCAAAGCTTCGTCATAATCTTTTGGCTTGTTCAAAATTTTACCGTCATTAATTACGATTGTGTCAGAAGAAATGTAGAGCGTGTCTTCTTTTAATTCTAACGGAAGAATTTTTGCTTTGGATATTTCACAGCAAACAAGTGCAAGTTTTTCTATAGTTTCACGGTCTTTGTATTTTTCATAAGCTAGTTTTTCTATTTTTCTCTCATCAATATCTGTAGATGTGCTTTCAAATTCACAAATATTTTTCAATAATTCGTTTCTTCTTGGAGATTTGCTAACCAAAATTACATGAGTAAATTCGTCTAATTTCCCAATTTTTGTAACATTTTTTACGTATTTCATTTTATCACCAAATATATTGTCTTATCTTTTTATTAATGTGTCAAATGGGTATATATAGTATGGTGATTATATGATATATACAGTGACATTAAATCCTTCGATTGATTACATAATGCGATTGGATGATTTAGAATTTGGAGAAACTAATAGAGCGAAAGTTACTGAACTTTACGCTGGTGGAAAAGGAATTATGGTTAGCAAATTGCTACATAATTTGGATGTAGAAACCCAAAATATTGGATTTTTGGGAGGATTTACAGGGGATTACATCGAAAAATTATTAGATGAGATGGAAATTCTCCACGATTTTACAAAAATTAATGGAAACAACAGAATTAATGTAAAATTAAAAATGGATTCTGAAACAGAAGTTAACGCACCAGGGCCAGATATTTCTCAAGAAGAATTAGAAGACTTCTACGAAAAACTTTCTGGAATTGATGGTGGGATAGTATCTTTTTCCGGATCTGTGGCAGCGAATATGGATAAGGATATTTATATTGAGATGATAAAAAAATTATCTCCGAATACTAGATTCACATTGGATACAACTGGTGATGTGTTATTGAAAAGCTTGGATTATAATCCTTTGCTGCTAAAACCCAACCAAGCAGAATTAGAAGAAATTTACGGAGAAAAGTTTAGTTCAAAAGAAGAAATAATTTCGTATATAAAATCGACCATGATTCCAAAAGCAGAGCATGTGATATGTTCTTTGGGAAGTGATGGTGCGATTTTTGTGAGTGCAAATAATTCATTTTACATTCCAATTTTAAAGGGCGAAGTTATCAACAGCGTTGGTGCTGGAGATAGTATGGTTGCAGGATTTATCTACGCTTATATAAATGAAATGAGTGAAGAAGATATGTTCAAAATGGCTGTGGCTAGTGCGACTGCGACTGTTTTCTCATATGATATGGGAGAAAAGGATCAAATAAATGAAATATTTGGCAAATTAAAAATAATAAATATGGGGGAAAATAATGGAAATTAAAGATTTGCTTTCAAAAGATCTAATGATTATGAATCTTAAATCTACAACAAAAAAAGATGTTATAGATGAGATGATTGAAAAATTGTACGAAAACAATGTTATTAATGATGTACTAAAATTTAGATCTGAAATTATGAAAAGAGAGTTGGAATCTTCGACAGGTCTTGGAGAAGGAGTTGCTATGCCTCATGCAAAAACATCGGCAGTGAATAAACCTGCGATTGTGTTTGCGAGAAGTACGACTGGTGTGGATTATGAAGCGTTAGATGGAGAAGATACTTATATATTTTTCATGATTGCTGCAACTGAAGGACAAAACCAAATGCACATTGAAACTTTGGCGAAACTGTCCAAGCTTTTATTAAAAGAAGGATTTATCGATAGATTAAAATCTAGCGAATCTCCAGACGATGTTTACAAAACTATTGATGATTATGCAGAAGAATCTGAGCTGAAAGTAGCACCAGTAGAAACTAGCTCGATTTATACAGAAAAGCCATTCGTCTTAGCTGTAACTGCATGTCCAACGGGAATTGCACACACTTATATGGCAGAAGAAGCTTTGAAGGAACAAGCATCTAAAATGGGAGTTGACATCAAGGTAGAAACAAACGGATCTGATGGTGTTAAGAACAAATTAAGCGCTGCTGATATCGAAAAATCTACGGGAATTATTATAGCTGCGGATAGAAAAGTAGAAACTGCACGTTTTAATGGCAAAAATGTAATTGAGTGTCCGGTTTCCGATGCAATTAGAAATCCAAAAGATTTGATTGAAAAAATAGTAGACGGCAAAGCGAAGATTTATCATGCAGATGAATCGGAGTCAAAAGAAGTTGAAGAAGAAACGACAAATTGGAAATCAAAATTATACCAAGATATTATGAATGGCGTAAGTCATATGTTACCATTTGTAGTTGGTGGTGGAATTTTATTGGCGTTGTCATTCTTGGTTGAAAGATTTTTCTCGGACACTTCACCAATTTACAATTTATTCTCCGTAGGTGGAAAAGCAGCGTTTGGATTCCTGATTCCGATTTTGGCAGGATACATTGCTATGAGTATTGGAGATAGACCGGCGTTAATGCCTGGTATGGTTGCAGGTTTCATTGCAGGACAAGGCGCAGGATTTTTGGGAGGACTGTTAGGTGGTTTCTTAGCAGGTTATGTTATTTTATTTTTGAAGAAAATTACTAGAAATCTTCCAAAATCACTTGAAGGGACTAAACCAATGTTAATCTTCCCGGTATTTGGATTGCTATTAACATCTTTGGGTATGATTTTCGTAATATCTCCAGTGTTTACTACAATTAACAAAGCAATCAACGGATTTTTGGCAAACATGGGAACTACAAACTCAATTTTACTTGGAGCTTTGCTCGGAGCGATGATGAGTGTGGACATGGGTGGTCCTGTTAACAAAGCAAGTTACACTTTCTCAATAGGAGTATTCACAGATACTGGTAATGGTGCTTTTATGGCAGCTACAATGGCTGGAGGAATGGTTGCACCACTTGCAATAGCTTTAGCATCTAGTTTATTTAAAAATAAATTTGACGAAAAAGAAAAGAAATCAGCAGTCACTAACTATATTTTGGGTGCATCATTTATCACAGAAGGAGCGATTCCTTTTGCAGCAAAAGATCCATTGAGAGTGATTGTATCATCTGTAATCGGTAGTGCAATCGCAGGCGGACTTACACAAGCATTTGAAGTAAAATCTCCAGCACCACACGGAGGAATATTCATTTTACCAGCTATGGAATCTGTAGACAAAGCATTGTTCTTCGTATTATCCGTAGCGGTTGGATCTTTGGTTTCAGCAATCATTTATGGATTGTGGAAACAAAAAGCAGAATAATGTTATAATAATATTGTAATTTACAAATTATCAAATTTTCAAGGAGGAAATTATGTTAGTAGCAGCAGACAAAATGTTAAAAGATGCATTAAAAGGAAAATACGCAGTAGGTCATTTCAATATCAATAACTTAGAATGGACTAAAGCTATTTTGGAAACAGCACAAGAAAACAACTCACCAGTTATTTTGGGAGTTAGCGAAGGCGCTGGAAAATATATGGGCGGATACAAAACAGTTGTAGGAATGGTTAAAGGAATGATTGAAGAATTAAATATAACAGTTCCTGTAGCAATCCACCTAGACCATGGATCATTCGAAGGTGCAAAAAAATGTATCGAAGCAGGATTTACGTCAGTAATGTTTGATGGTTCTAAATATCCAATTGATGAAAATATAGAAAAAACAAAAGAAATAGTTGAACTTGCTCACTCAAAAGGAATCAGCGTTGAAGCAGAAGTTGGAGCTATCGGTGGCGAAGAAGACGGAGTAATCGGTCAAGGAGAAATCGCCGACAAAAATGAATGTAAGAGAATTTCTGAATTAGGAATAGATTTCTTGGCAGCAGGAATTGGTAATATCCATGGAGTTTATCCTGAAAACTGGAAAGGATTAGACTTCAATGCTCTTGAAGAAATCAAAGGAGAAATCGGTGAAATGCCTCTAGTTCTTCATGGTGGAACAGGAATTCCAACTGATATGATAAAAGAAGCGATCAGCCTAGGAGTATCCAAAATAAATGTAAACACTGAATGTCAAATCGTATTTACAGAAGAAACTAGAAAATATTTCGAAGAAAACAAAGATAAAGAAAAGAAAGGATTTGACCCAAGAAAAGTTTTGAAACCAGGCTACGAAGCAATCAAAGCAAAAGTTAAAGAAAAAATGGAAATTTTTGGATCAATCGACAAAGCAAACTAATTTTATAATCATAATTCAAGCTGAATCTATTAATTTAGATTCGGCTTTTTAATTTGAAAAAATTTTTATTGTATAGGATAATATTATCTAGGTGATAATTTTGAAAAACATAGATTTATTTAAAACTCTTCTGAAAATTAATGCCGTGACGTTTGGTGGAGGATATACAATAGTTCCTATAATTAGAGATGAGTTTGTTAAGAACAAAAAAATAATTGATGACGACGAAATGATGAAGATAATCGCCTTGGCACAAAGTTGTCCAGGAGCGATGGCTATCAACACATCAATTTTATTGGGATACAGGATTAACAAAACGAAAGGAGCGATTGCAAGTGTATTGGCTGCGACTCTTCCATGTTTGGTTATTATTTCGATTATAAGTTTAATTTACAACAAAATTCACGACAATCCATTTATCAATATGATGCTCATTAGTATGAGTGGAGCAATCAGTGCGATATTACTTTTAACTGTTGTTGATTTGGCAAAATCAAATTTGAAAAAAGACAGAGCACTTGGAATTGGAATAATGATCTTAGCATTTGTAATGGGATTTGTATTTAACATAAATGTTGCGATAATTTTACTTGCATGTGCTTGTATCGGAGTAATGTATTCAAAGATTGTAGGTGGAAAATATGATTTTGATTAAATTATTCTGGGTGTTTTTTAAAGTTGGATTATTTGCATTTGGTGGAGGATATGCAACACTTCCACTTATCACGAATTTTGTAGTAAATGAAAATCAATGGATCAGTCTTAGAGAATTGACAGACGTACTTACGATATCGCAAATGACGCCAGGACCAATAGCGATAAATTCCGCGACATTTGTTGGAATGAAAATATATTCCGTGCTGGGCGCTGTTGTAGCAACTACTGGATTGGTGTTTCCGGCGTTAATTATTCTACTTCCGTTATCTAAGTTGATTTTCTCGGGAAAAGAATTAAAGTTTTTGGATTATATACTAAAAGGGATCAAACCTGCAGTTGCAGCACTGATATTCATTGCATTTATCGATTTATTCGAATCGGCAGTGTTTAACGGCACATTTAATACGACAAACATAAACGTTGTAGCTGTAATTTCATTTTTTGTAGGATTTGTAATGTATTATAAAAAAGTTTCTATCATTAAGATAATCGGCGTGTGCGCAACGATAGGACTAATATATCAATTTGTAATTTAAAAAAAGCCTCACTATGAGGCTTTTTGTAGTTTAAATATCTATTGAGTTGTCCATCATTTTAATTGATGCTTGGTATAAGCCAAGTCCTGTCAATATCCAAATAATAGTGCTTGAAATTGGTATTCCCATTACTTTTGTGAATGTATTCATTGTAATTGTATCACCAGGATCAGCAAGGACAACATCTTTCGCATTTACAATTCCTTCTCCAATATAAGAAATTATATAAGGAACTCTTAGGAATATTTCTTGGTCGATTAGAGATATAACCACGTTAATCACAATCATAATTATAATCCATGAGTAACCAGTTTTGTTTGATGGGAACAATGATTTCGTAGCAACTATTGAGAAATACATTACAATGTATCCAATAAATGTACTTATAATAAAGTTTACAGTCAAAATGATGAATGTAAATGGAGAAACCGTAAAGTATGGATTGTTAAATGCCAACTTAATCATTTCCAAGAACTTAGCTTCTCCTACAAAATACATTCCCAAAAAGTTTATTAAAGCAAATGCTATAGCAAAGATTACTGTCCATATAAGAGCGAATAATAATTTACTCATTAAAATGTCGTTGCTTTTAACAGGAAGAGTAAACATCAAATAGCCTCTGTCAGAATAGTAATCGCGTCTGAATACCATGACAATTTGTACAGCTAATGCCAAGAAACTTCCGAATACTGCAAGTATACATAAAATCAAGAAAAGCATTTCGACAAACCCCATCGTTTGAGCGTTTGCTTTTATTGAATTTTTGAACAACGCATACAATAATCCGTTTCCTAGCAATCCTACAAATAATGATATCAAACATAATTTCAAGTTGTTTTTTAAGTCGTGTTTTAAAAGTTTAAGCATGGTGACCTCCAAAAATTTGTTTGTAAACATCTTCTATGCCTTTGTTGTAAGTAGATCTCAAATTTTCTACGCTATCATTTAATTCTACAGAACCTTTGCTGAGCATGATTACTCTGTCGAAAATCCTCTCGATGTCTCTAACCAAGTGAGTAGTAATCAATAGGGTAGAGTCGGGATCAATATTGTCTATGATTGCATCTAAGATTTGTTCACGAGCTACAGGGTCAACTCCTGCGATTGGCTCATCAATAATGAAAAGCTTAGCGTGACGAGATAATACAAGCGCCAAGTTCAACTTTTCAGTCATACCTTTAGATAGATTGCTGACTTTCATATTCTTGTCCAAACTCATTTGTTCAATAAATCTGCTGAATTTTTCGACATCAAAATCAGAATAGAAATCTTCGAACAGAGCCTGTGTTTGAGCGATAGTTAAGTTCGGGTCTAGAAAAAATCTGTCTGGCAAATAACTTACAAATTCTTTAGTTTTGTAAGTTACTTCCTGTGAATTGATTTTGACTTCACCTTCGTATTTTTTGATGATACCAGCTAAAATTTTGATTAAAGTAGTCTTTCCAGAACCATTTGGTCCCAAAAGTCCAATAACTTCTCCTTTTTCGGCTGTAAATGATACATCATTAAGTGCTTGTTTACTGCCGTATTTCTTTGACAAATTTTTTATTTCGAGTACGCTCATTTTTTCCACCTTTCATCTATAAGTTTTATTAATTTTTCTTTTGGCATATTCATTTGATACATTTCGTTTAAGAAATCATCTATCAATTGTTGTGCCATATCATTTTTCAAAGCTTTTAATTTATCGTCATCTACATCTACAAATGAACCAAGTCCTCGTTTACTCATAGTAATTCCACAGCTTTCCAACTCTGCATAAGCACGTTGAACTGTGTTAGGATTTACATTCAATTCTTTCGCAGTTTCTCTGACAGAAGGAATTTTATCAGAAGACTTTAATTCTTGTCTAATTATTTTGTATTTAAAATAATCTACGATTTGAATGTAGATAGGCTTATTATCATCAAATTGCATATTATCTCCTTTCTCATCTGTTCTATAACAATAATACACCGTTACAATAAAAAAGTCAAGCTATTTTAATAAAATATTTACGCCCTTTGATGATAAATCATTCAGCTCATCGATTTGTTCTTGATTAATTGTGGAATTTTTCTTAGCGAAAATCTTTCCGGGTGGATAAATCACGATATCATTGGTAATCTTTTTGTTCAGTAAATAATCGTATGTTTTATAAATTTTCGTAGAGTCTGATTTTTCATATGAACGAAAAGCTTCCAGCAAAATTTCAAAATCTTTTTTCTCATCTGCAATCGTTGAAATCAATACGAGATTTTTGTCGTCTATCATTTCAATATAAATTCCGTTTTTCATCAAATGCTCATTCACATCACTTGGATTGTCGCATTCAAGAACAATTCTTGTAAAATCTCTTTTGCAATTTTTTTGAATAGGAGCTTTTCTTATGAAATCTAAGCAATCTATCTCACGGTAAAACCAATCTATTATTTCTTTTAATTCTGAATATTTTTTTTCATTTTTAATACAGTAATCAATAGCGTATTCTACTGATGTCATAAAAATATACGATGGGGAAGATGTCATAATCATTTGTAGATTGGAGATGGTTTTATCTATCAATTCATCTTCACAATTGAAATTAATTGCAGCAGTTTGCGTGAATGCTGGCATTGTTTTATGAAATGAGTTGATTGAAATATCACAACCAAGCTGCATTGCATTTTTGTCAAACCAGTTCAGTGCAAAATGAGTTCCATGAGCTTCGTCAACGATTATCTTGATATTATTTTCGTGACAGTAAGTTACAAGTTTTTCGATAGGCTGATAAATCCCATAATAATTGGGGCGTGTTATAAGAACTGCTTTGATAGATGAATCTTTTTTCAAATTTTCTATCAAAACTTCTTGTTCACACACTCCATCACAGTCAATCTCCACAGATTCTCCACGAGCAAGTCGTACGCCGTTGATTACGGATTTGTGGCAATTTTTCTCTACCAAAATTTTGTCGTTTTCATCTAATACGCTCATTATACTTGCGACTATTCCAGAGGTTGAACCATTGACAAGATACATTGATGATTTTGCATGTGAAAAAAGGGCAAGATTATTCCTGCCCTCAGCTATAATATTATTTGCATGGTACAAATCATCTGTATCAGATAATTCCGTCACATCAATCTTTAAAATATTGTCAAGAAAATCATTCATGCCTTCCAACTTTTTGCCCTTGTGTCCAGGCATGTGAAAGCTTACTTTTTCCTTTCTATTTATAAGATTATCATACAAATTACGCATTCAACATTTTCTCCACTTCAACCATAATTGCACATTCAGTACGCTTCTTTTGCATTGCGCATCCCAATTCGTATGGCTTGTAAATATCATTATTAAAATTATACGCATTTGCATGGCAACCACCAGAACAATAGAATTTACACCAACAATTTTTGCAATCTTCCTTTGTAAATACATGACAATTCAAGAATTCTTCACGCATATCTTCTGGTAAAGTTAGATTTTCATCTAAAATATTGCCCATCTTGAATTTTTCGTTGCCGACAAATTGGTGACAAGGATAGATGTCTCCTTCTGGAGTTACTGCAATGTATTCGCAGCCGGCACCACAACCTTGCATTCTTTTAATAACGCATGGACCTTGAGTCAAATCCACCATAAAATGGAAGAATTTAAAGTTAGAACCATTAACTTGATCCTTAGCATAATCCACTGCCAACTTTTCGTATTCATTTAAAACAGTGTCCAAATCTTCCTTAGTAATAGCGTAATCATCATAATCGCTGTCTACAACTGGTTCAATACTTGACAATTCAAATCCTAAATCCTTGAAATGTTTTACATCTTCTGAAAAATCCAAATTCTTCTTAGTAAAAGTTCCTCTAACATAATAATATTTTCCTTTTCTTCCTTTAATAAGCTTTTGGAATTTAGGAACGATTAAATCGTAGGATCCTTTATCATTCAAAGTTTTTCTCATATTATCGTTGACAGATTTTCTGCCGTCAAGACTAAGAACAACATTGTGCATATTTTCGTTGATAAAATCTATCTTGTCATCGTCCAACAAAACACCATTAGTAGTTATCGTAAATCTGAATTTCTTACCTTTTTCCTCGGCTATTTCGTTGCCGTATTTCACTAATTTCTTCACAAGATCGAAATCCATTAAAGGTTCTCCACCGAAGAAATCCACTTCCAAGAATTTTCTTGAACCGCTATTGTCAACCAAATATTTCAAAGCTTTTTTGCCGACTTCTTCAGTCATATAAGCTTTGTGTCCACCAAAATCACCTTGTGAAGCAAAACAATATTCACACTTCAAATTGCAATCGTGAACAACGTGAAGGCACATTGCCTTTAACACAGGTTCTCTCTTTTTGAAATCTTCAATGTGAAGATAATCATCTGATGAAAAAAGCATATTCGCTTTTTCCAATTCTCCGATTTCCTTGATAGAATCTCTGACAGATTCTTCAGGATATTGAGCTAATTTTTCTACTATTTCATCTGCACTTAAATCTTTGTAATAATCAAGTACATCGTAACTTATGTCGTCAAAAACATGGACACTTCCACCGTTTACATCTAAAACAATGTTGTGGCCATTCATTTTGTATTTATGTATCATATAATTCTCCTTTCAGCTACCGTACTATTTTATAGAAAATTATGAATTAAGTCAATAAAAAACGAAAACCACTCAAAAGAGTGGCATTAATTTAATAATCGCATATCTGATTGTTTACTTAAAAGTCTTCAATCATTATGTAAACAAGATTATCTATTTTCGTTTTCACATTCTTGGTTAGCAACTGTGCAAGAAGTTTTGCAAGCTGATTGGCAAGATGTTTGGCATTCACCACAACCACCTTTGCAAGCTGATTCTTTCAAAGTGTTAGGTGTTAAAGTTTTAATATGTTTTTCCATAATATTCACCTCAAAATAATTATATCACAAATCCAGAAAAAATGTGCGAAATAATAATTCGGATGTATAATCAAAAAAAGGATTGCATAAACATAAAACAAGTGATATATTTAATTTAAAGGAATGATGAAAATGTTCAATTACATTACACAAAACAAAAAATTATTCTATTTAACTCTTCTTACAGCGCCTATTGCCGTTGGATTTGATATCGGCTTGGCGTGGCTTTTAAGAATTATAACAGATGCGGGAACTAATGGAGAAGAACAATTTTTGCCCAGACTAATTCTAATTTCTGTGTTGTACATAATTTTTGCAAGTATTTCCGATTTATTATATCGAAAAAGCACAGTAGAACTTACGAATAATTGTATATATAACGTAAGAAATGATTTGTTCAACAGCATAACAGATGAATCTCTAATAAAAATTTCCAAACAAAATAGTGGATATTATATATCAATGTTTTTGAATGATTTGGAAGATTTGAAGATGGATTATTTCAAGAATATGGTGTCTTCATATCATGAAATTCTCAATTTCGTAATATCCTTAGTGTTACTTGTCAAAATCGACATAATAATGGCAATCACAATAATAATATTTTCTATGGTGCAATTAGCAGTGCCATTTATTTTCGAAAAATTAATCGAAAAGAGACAAGAAGAACTTATGAATATAAGAAATGAATACACGTCTAGTTTGCAAGAATTCGTGAACAATTTTAATTTGATTAAGTTTTTCAAAAGAGAAATTATTTTTCAAAAAATTAACCAAGATAAATCCATTGAATATCGTAACTCATCAAATACTAAGGAAACTTTGAGCAAAACTATTTACGTTTTATCATTTGCTAGTTCGTTGGCAATGTATTTGGGTTGTATGTTGGTCGGAATTTGGCTAGTATTTAAAGACAGAATAACAATTGGTCAAGTAATAGAATCAAGTCAACTTATGGCTTATGTGACGGGACCGTTGTTAAATTTCACAGATATAATGACAAGTTTCAAATCAGCAAAGCCAGTCCAAAACAAAGTTATAAATTTCATCTCTGAAGAAAAACCTGTTGAAGTAGAAGATGAATTCGAATTTAATAATTTGAAATTAAACAATATTTCGTTCAAATATCCAACAAGTGACAAATACGTTTTGAAAAATTTGGATTTTACATTTGAAAAAGGCAAAAAATACATTATTATTGGAGAAAGTGGAACGGGTAAATCAACTATATTCAAGATTTTGCAAAAACAAGAAATAGCAACCGAAGGAGTAGTTCAGATTAACAATAAAAATATTTTGAATATTACAGATAGCACATATTATTCGAAAATCGGATTTGCAACACAAGACACTGGAATATTCACAGCAAGCATCAAAGACAACATATCCTTGTATGACAACAGACCTGTAGATAAAACAATCATTGAACAATTGGGATTAAATACTATGATTAATTCCAAACCAAAAGGAATTGACACTGTAATCTCCAGCGAAGACAAGTCTATCTCAGGTGGAGAGAAACAACGAATAGCCATTGCAAGACTACTAAATGAAGACTTCGACTGTATTTTATTAGACGAATCGACATCCTCATTGGATAAACACAGTGTAGATATTGTTGAAGAATGCATACTTTCGAAAAAAGATTTGACAGTAATAGCAATCACACATCATTTGACAAGTAAAGCTATTGAAATGAGCGACTGTGTTTTAAAATTAGAAGACGGGAAATTAGTACCAGTTACAATGTAAACTAAAAGAGGGTAATGATATGGGAACTAAAAACACTTATAACAACTATCAATTTTATGAAACACCAGCATTGACTAAATATTTGGAAGAACAATCAATAAAAGGCTATAGTTTTTGTGGTGCAGTGGGAAGTTTTTTGGATATACTGAAGTTTCGCTATGATGAAAACAAAGCCCCACAATCTTATTGTGTCTTACGTAAGCGCTTGGATAAAAATATAGATGAAAAAATACAAATCATGAAAACTAATTCTCAGATCATTTATGAAAATAATGTGTATGTTGTATTTGCAAATAATTCTGAGGAGGATACGGAGTTAGAATCCATTTTAAAAAAGCAAAATGCTCTCCAAGCAGTTTCCATTAAAAAATCTGTAGCATTTATCAGTATATTATTGATTATTTCTGTGATTAGTGTGGCTTTGAATATATTATGGCCACAAAACACAAACTTAGTGTTAAACAGTCTGAATGTGGGAGTTTGTATTTCTCTAATTATTAATTTTTTGATTTATTTTATTGGAGATTTGCACGATTATTTTTCAGGAAAAGCAGTAGTAATAGACGGGAAGCTAATATTTAATGAGCGTAGCAAATTAAAAGATAGACTATTTAGAATTGGAGATGTACTTAAATTTGCAATATTGTTGGTGAGTTTATTTCTTAGCATAAAAGTTGTGTTACAAGTAAGTGATCCTGCAGTTACAGTTAATGTTTTAAAAATGTGGTTCATATTTTTTATTGTAGGATATACATCAAGAATTAGATTCCAAAAATCATATATTTCGTTTTTGATGATAGAAGTATTTCTAATAACACTTGGATTATTGTAAAAAAATTGCACGATTAATCTCGTGCTTTTTTTATTGCTAACATGTAGCAGGAAATTGTTTTTTTAGGATATAATATATAATGATATTGAAAGTATAAACATGGAGCGAATTATGATAGAGATAAACAACTTGAAAAAAGATTATGAAATAGTTAAGAGAAAAAGTTTATTAAACAAAGAAAAAACTATCGTGAATGCAGTGAAGAAGATTTCTTTTAAAATTGAAGATGGAGAAAGGGTCGGACTCATTGGGCTTAATGGAGCTGGCAAGACTACTACGATTAAAATGATGACGGGAATTTTGTATCCAACAGATGGTTTTATAAAAGTGAATGGATTCACTCCGTCTGATAGGAAAAAGGAATTCTTGAATGAGATTGGAGTATCAATGGGACAACGTTCGTGTATGTTTTACGATATTGATGTGATAGAATCATTCAATTATTTTAAAGAAGTTTATGAAATTTCGGATGAGGATTTTGAGGAAAGATTACAAGAATTTGATAAAGTTCTTGGACTTTCGCAACTTTTACATACTCCTGTAAGAAAATTGTCTTTCGGTCAGAGGATGAAGTGTGAATTGGCAGTGAGCCTTATTCATTTGCCGCGAACAATATTTTTGGATGAGCCTACTATTGGTCTTGATGTTGTGGTTCAAGAAAATATATTTGAGTTTTTGAATATGATAAACCAAAAATACAATTCTACGATCATATTGACCACACATGAAATAGAAAATATAGATAAATTTTGCCCTAGAATTATAGTATTAAATCATGGAGAAGTTATATACGATGGAAAGTGCAATAAATTTTTGGATAGAGATAAGTACAGAAAACTAACCGTATCTTCCAAATACGTTGAGTATTTGAAGGATTTTAATCCAGACATCGACAATGAGAAGGCGACAGCTTTATTGACTATCGATCAGTTAAATAGTGTAGATATTTCAAACTTTTCTAAGTCCGAATTCACCATCGAAGAATTGAGCTTGGAAGATGTTTTGAAAACTAAATTGAGGGTTGAATGATGAAATTATTTGCTTGTTCTCTAAGAATTGCTCTGAAAAAGATGTTTGCTTATCCAAATGAAATAATCATGATATTTTTTCACAGCCTTTTCCAATTATTGTCGACGATTTTGTTTTGGGTTGTGTTATTTGACAATGTAGAATCTTTTGGATACGACAAATCTTTTATATATTTGCTGGCAATGGTCGGGATGCTATCGTCAGCCATTGAAGAAATGTTTTTCGGACTCAGAGATTTTGAGTGGTTGGTGCGTGACGGAAGTTTGGATAGGTATTTATATCGCCCTCAAAATACTTTGTTTATGATAATGATAGAAAATATTCCACTTGTTGCATTCATTGAAGAACTTGTGCTTGGGATTTTTGGAATAATTTTGGTAGTAGTGAAATTTGATATCGCGATTTCTTTTGTAGCTGTATTAAAGATGATAATCCTTTTAATAATAGGGAACGTGTATTATCAAACGATTTATGCGACAATAACGATGCTGAGTTTAAGATTTGAAAAAATATCGACATTAAGAGATTTGATTTTCAATTTTAATTTTTCAAAAAATTATCCCACTACAATTTTTCCGAATTTTTTGAGAAAATTTCTGACTTATGTAGTTCCTGTTTCATTGATAGCATTTGTTCCAACACTAGCTTTAAGCGGAAAACCTACTAGACATTTTCCTCTAATATTAATTTTTTTAGCAGTGAGCTTGATGATTTTATACATTGTGTACAATCGTGGACTTAGAAGATATTCTTCAAATGGAGGTTAGAATGAAAAAATATTTAGCGTCTATGAAAATAGAATACCTAAATTCAAAAGAATACTTTATTTCTTTTGTTTCCTCCATATTTTATATACCAATTACAATAATTGTTTATTATTTTTTGTGGAAATTCATAATGAAAGGACAAGCTGATATTGCTGGAATGAATTTTGATGATGTGATTGCGTATTTCATGACGATTTTGGTAGTAAAAAATTCAATATCAAATACAATGGCTGAAACTTATTACATATTTCAAGATATAAATTCGGGAAATATTGATACTCTGATAACTAAGCCAATTTATTATCCTCTTACTAGATTTTGCATATCTATAGGAAGAGTTGTAATATCAATGCCTTTGGGGATAGTTTTTTGGATAGCAGTTCAGTTGTATTTCAATAAGTTTTCATTTGCATCGCTTGGTTATTTTATAATATCCTTGTTTCTAGGATTTTGTTTGATGTTTCAAGTGCTATGTGTTTTAGGATTACTAACATTTTGGTTAAAATCTGTACTTAGTCTCAGAGATATTTTTTGGTATATTCTGGCAATATTTTCAGGAGAAGTAGTTCCTTTAGCGTTTTTCTCTGGGAAATTTGAAATTATACAACACAATCCACTTGCCGGAATTTATTATATCCCTGCAAACATAATTAACTCAAACAATATGAAGGCTTTGATTTTGGAACAAGTAATTTACATCGTGATTTTTTCCATAATAATTTATTTTATGTGGAGAAGAGGAATAAAACATTACGAATCACAAGGCGGGTAAATATGATTTTGATATTAAATAATATATATGATAGGATTAAATTAGCAATGAAGGTGAGTTTATTTATGTTTACAGTATTAAGAGAAGGTAGCAGTGGCGGAGAAGATAAATGCCCAAGAAGAGCTTAAATATTGAATTGTAAAAAAGAGGAATCAAAAATGAGCGAATATTCTTAAAGTTGGTTTTATATCTAATTTTTGAGAATCAGTTCAAAATGTTTCCTTTTTTTTATAATAAATGAAAAGGAGAATAATTATGTACTTATATGTATTTAAAGATTTTGATTTATATTTTTTGTTTGAATTGTCAAATGAATTTGGTGTTTACATAGAAAACCCATTGGAGATGATAAATAATGTTGAAATTAAAAAGATATGTTTCAAATAAAAGCCTTGCTATTTATTGTTTGATAAATGGTCTATTAAAAATTTTGTTTTTAGTATCTCCACTTGTTGCAAAAAAGTTTATAGATAATGCAATGAATAAAAATTTTAATAATATGTTGATTTTTGGACTGATAGATGTTTTCTTATTTGTATTAACTCAGGTTGTATCTTATATATTTGATATTTTCAGTAAAAAAGTAGAAACATCAGCAATATCTAATATTTTCAAAGAGGTAAATGAAAATTTGGATACATATAGAGTAAAAGAACATTCAATTAATAGAGATAGGATTAATCAAGAAATAACAAATAATCTTACATTAATAAAAGGCTTTATTGTAGATATACCTGTTAGTATTGTATTTTCTATTATTACTATGATAGCAATATTTTTAATAATGTTAAAATTGTCTATTAGCTTAGCATTAGTTATGATAATTGTAGTCCCAGTAGGTGCATATATATCATATAAATTAGGTTATTTGATTTCAGATTATTCGGAAAAGGATTTAACGAATAATAGAGATATTAAGGGATATCTGCTAGATAAATATTCTATTACAAAGTCAGAAAGACTTTTAAAAAAAAAGCAGATGTTTGATATAAAAATTTTATTAGAGAATTATGAAAATACCTTAAATAAAAAATATAAATTAGAATCTCTTGTAAATAATATGATGATTTATTTTGTTTTAAATGGTGTAATAATTTCTATGTATTTGATTTCTGGATATTATGTGTATAGAAATATGATTACAATAGGTACTTTTTATGCTACACAACTTTATGTGTCTAGATTTTGGACACCAGTAGAATATTTGTTTGACATAAGAAATCAATATTTAACAGCAAAGCCAGCAATAAATAGTTTTTTGAATTTTATGGAAGTAAAAAAAACAAGATACAATTATGATATTATAAAAGAAATAGAATTGGTGAATTTTGAATGTTTGAGTAATAAAGGGAAAGTATTAAATGAAAAAATTTCTATGAAATTTGATAATAAAAATATAAATATAATTTCTGGAGATAATGGTGTAGGAAAAACAACTGTGATAGAATCTATTTTGAATTATACTGATAGATACAATGGAGATATATTAATAAATGGAAGAATATTAAAAGAGAGCTACTATGATATGGTGTACATATCATCTGATTATAATATATCTAATTTTGGATTGTTATCTGATAAAATAAATTTTTCTTCTGGACAAAAGAAAAAAGCACAAATAGAGTTAGCATTAAATACGGATAAGAGTGTTTATATAATAGATGAACCTACTAATTTTTTGGATGAAGAAAATAAAATCAAAATAGCGAATATGATAAATGAGTTGTATTTTAAAAGGAAAATAGTGATTTTGATTACGCATGATAGCGAAATTATTAATATGATAAAAAATAAAAAAATGTATTTTTTAAAAAAATCTGCATGAGATTATACTCGTGCAGATTTTTCATTTATTAGCATTCTTTGTTTTCTTCGATTGTTCATAAAATTAATCAAAGCTCCACTGAATATTAAAATATATCCGATTATACTTAAATAATCAGGAATTTGATGCAAGAATAAAAATCCGAACAATCCTGTAAAAATTATCGTCGAATAATCAAACACTGAAATTTCAGAAGCAGGAGCGAATTTGTAAGCCAATGTTATTCCAAATTGTCCGATAAGGGCTGCAAGTCCAACGCCGATAAGAGCAAGGATTGATGATGTTCCCATTGGAACAAAATTAAATATCATAAAAGGAATACATACTATACTCGAAAATCCTGAGAAAAAAGCAACGATAAACGAACTATTCACTCCTAGAGTGTTCAATTTTCTAACGCAAGTGTAAGCTCCACCTGCACAAATTCCACCCAAAATTCCTATTAAATATGGAAGGATTTCTTGGATTTGTAGTGTAGGTTTTACAACGAATAAAACCCCTACAAATGCTATCAAAATCGAAATTATGTGTTCCTTTCTCAAATCTTCTTTTAGGAAAATCCAAGACAAAATCAAAGTCGCAAAAGGAGCGAGTTTGTTGAGAACTGATGCATCAGAAATAAACAAATGATCCAACGCATAATAATTACAAAAAATTCCTGCAGTACCCAAACTTGCTCTCAAAATCAAAGTTTTCCAAGGAATTGATTTAATATCGTGAAGTTCTTTTACTTCTTCTTTTTTATTTGATTTCAATAAAAGCGCGAATGCCACCAAAAAAGCAATCAAATTTCTGAAAAAACTTTTTTGAATAGTTGGCAAATCTCCAGCAAGTGGTATGAATAAATTCATAAGAGCAAATCCAAATGCTGACAATAATATTGCTGTAATACCTTTAGTTCTATTATTCATTTATTACCTCCGTTTTAATAAATGATATCATAAAACAATGTAGATTTGAAATTTATTCTATTTCGCAAGAGTTTATTAGGTGATATAATCAAAAAAGAGAGGAATTTGTGATTATGAAAACTAAAGAGAAGAAATATTTTATTTATTCAAGTTTGTTTTATGTATTTATTTTTGTGCTTGATTTTTTAGTGTCTGTAATTACATCAAATTTTGCAGACGAATTTGTAAAACTAAATACAGTAGAATTTCAAAATACAATAAAAACTATGTTAATTATAATATTAGTATTTGGTGTGAAATTTTTATTAGAAAAACTAATACCTTATAAATTAGAATTAATAAAACATCAATTAAAATTTCAGTTTAAAAACAATATACTAAGAGATATTTACAATTTACGAAAAGAATTGTTATTCGAATTGTCAGGAGAGCAAGTTTTGCAAATTGTAGATAAGGACAGCGAAATCGTAGCAAGTTTTAGGTATGAATATTTGGTAGAATTTTTTTCTTCATTATTTATTTTTGCGATGGTACTTGTTTCATTTTTGGTTTTAAGTTATAAGGTGACTTTTATTCTTGCTTTGTTAGCTATTTTGCAAATAATACCGCCAATAATTACTAAAAATAGCTTATATAAGATTTACATGGATACTAGAAAAATAGAACAAGATACTACTAACTGGATTATTTCAGCATCAGAAGGAAGAGATGTTTTGAAAACTTTTAATGCGACTGATTGGTATTTTAAAAATAAAAGAAATTTAGATGAACTGAATGTAAATGCTGGTACTAAGGCTGAAATTGCATTTGCTCTTGAAAATGCTATGTATTCTCTGTTAGATTTGATTTTAAAAATAGTTAGTTATGCAATTATAGGTATAGCAATCTATAATCAGGAAATTACCATTGCTGATTCGGTGTTTATGATTATGTTACTGAGTACGTTTTATTCCAATTTTGAGAATATAACAAAATATATTTCGAAGGTTCAAGAATTCAATGTATCAAAAACTAGAATAAATAATATTTTAAATAAAGATATTAATAGTAACGATGTAACAGTTTCAGATACTGATTCTCTAATAGATTTAAAAATTGAAGATTTAGATTTTTGTCAAAATTTAAATGGAACAAATCTTAAATTAGAAAAAGGAGATAAAATTCTAATTTCTGGGGGTAATGGTAAAGGGAAAACAACCATTTTCAATTTGATTTTAGGACTTTTACACTCAAATAGCAAATTGGTTATTAGAGATATTCCAGAAAGACTTATAAGTTATTTAAATCAAAATGATTTATGTATTTCTTTTACAATGAGAGAGATTATGGGTATGCTTGAAGGAAAAGAATACGTTAAAAAAGTCCAAGAACTCTGCAATTATTTTGGGATTAAGGAGCTTGATTGGAGTAAATACTTAGATGAATTATCAGGTGGAGAAAGGAAAAAATTCGCATTAGCAGTTTGTCTGGCATCTGATAAGAATATACTTTTGTTAGATGAACCGACAAATCATTTAGATGATAAATCAGTGGAAAAACTAATCGGTGTTTTAAGATCTGATTCACGAGAAATGATTGTAATTAGTCATGATGAAAGGTTAAATAAAATATGCAATAAAACTTTAGATTTAGATAGCGGTGATAATTATGTATAAGGATTTATTCAAGTCTATGAGACTTGGCGCAATATTAGGGCTTATTAGCAATATAATTCAAGATGTGTCAGCAGTTTTCATAGCGACTGTTTTGGGAACTTTTACATCTGCAGTATTGAATTCAGATATAAAAATGATGAAATCTTCAATATATAAGTTGCTCATTGCTATTTTGATTACTGTAGTTTTAATACCTTTTTTTCAGATTTTGTCAAATAAAATTATCCTGAAAAATAGTTTTACTCACGAAAATTTGCTAATAGACAAATACTTAAAATTTGATGAAAGTATTTTAAGAGATATAAAATCTTATAAATTTGACAATATTATAGAAAAAGAAGCAACTATGCTTAGATTGAATTTTATATGGGCATTTCAAAATATTTCAGAAGCTTTAATAATAGTTTTAATTTTGATAATAAGCTTGAAAGAATTACCAATTTATTATTTCATATTCATAGTTGCTATGGGATTTTTAAGATTTGTATCATTTACTACTTTTAAGAATGAAGTTTCTGAATATACAAGAGACAAATATTCATTTAAAGAAAATGAAAGAAAAATACTATTTTCTTGCTCTTTTGAAAAAGATTGGTTGAAATTTAATAATTTGTACACAAAATTCATACAGGTATACAAAGAATTATTTGATGAATTTCTGAATGATAAAATATCAACAGGAGAAATGTATACAAAAACTCAAAATGCAGTAAGAAATTTAGCAGATGGATTGTTTTTAATACTAGTAGTGGGATTTGGAATTATTCTATGTTCTAAGCAAATTATAGCCATAAATTCAATAATAAAAGTTTTAGCTATGTCTGTTGTTATCAATAAATTTTTTGATTGCGTTAAAAAATCTGTGGACTCATTTATTCAATTAAAAAGTTTAAAAGTTAATGTGGGAAAATTTTATTCAATTATTCCAGAAAATAAGGTTTCTAATAATGGCAATAGTGAAATCGAAATAAATGCTAAAAATTTAAGTTACATGGTAAATGACAAAAATATTTTAAAACCTGTAAATTTTATTATAAAAAAAGGAGATAAAGTTAAAATATCTGGAGAAAATGGAACTGGAAAAACAACTTTAATTAAAATTTTAAGTAACATTTATACAGATTATAATGGAAATATTAGTATTAACAACACAGAGTTAAATAATGCGAAGGATATCAACATAAATTATTTTTGTCAAAACTCTTATGTTTTTCCAACTACTGTGAAAGAGAATATTTTCCTTGGAAAGAATAAAATAGATACTGTATTCACAGATAATAAGTTACTAATGAAAACAAATGTGAATGGTCTATCTGGTGGGGAAAAACACAAAATAACTTTGGATAGGGCGTTAATAGGAAACTCAAATATATTTATATTTGACGAACCACTCAATCACTTGGATAGCGAATCAACCGAAAAATTTCTGAAAGTTTTTGATGAAATTGAAGGAATAGTTATTTTTGTCGACCATAAAAATATAATTAAAAACTACAATAAAGAAATAATTTTATCTCACTAAAAAATCTGCCTGTCTCAAGGCAGATTTTAGTTTTAATATGCGTTATTGTAAATTGTTTCGATGTCAGATGTTGACAAATCTGAGTAGCTTGTTTTATATGCAGCTGTGTTTTCAGCCATTTCTTTGATTTTGTCTTTTGGAATGTCAAGTTCACGAAGTGTAGTTGGAGCTCCGATTTCTTTGAAGAAGTTTTGTAGTGCAGAGATTGATTCTAGTGCTAATTCTTCATCTGTTTTTCCTTCTGGATCTATATTCCACACGTTGATTGCAAAGCTTCTGAATTTTTCCAAATGATTTTTGTAGACAAATTTCAAATAATTTGGATGAACTACTGCAAGTCCCATTCCGTGCGTTACATCAAAATATGCAGATAATGTGTGTTCCAATTTGTGACTTAACCAATCTGAGCTTTTACCAGTAGCAGTAAGTCCGTTGATTGCAAGTGTACTTACCCACATTAGATTGCTTCTAGCTTGGTAATCTTCAGGATTTTTGAGAGCTACTCTGATACTGTCGATTACAGTTTTCATCAAGCTTTCTGATATATTATCTGTTGTGTTTTCGTAATCTGGTTCTGAAAAATATTCTTCCATTATGTGGCTGAACATATCGCAAGTTCCGCTGATTAATTGATATTTTGGAAGTGAATATGTGTATGTTGGGTCGATTATTGAAAATACTGGATACAATAATCTGTGCCCGTAGCCGTATTTTTTCTTTCTTTCGATATTTGAAATTACACAACTACCATCCATTTCACTACCAGTTCCAGCCATTGTAATTACTGTTCCAAGTTTGATAGCGTCTGTTGGTTTGTTTTTTTCTTCGAAGAAATAATCCCAGAAATCTTCATCAGTTTTTGCACCCATTGCAATAGCTTTTGAGCAGTCCAATGTTGAGCCACCACCGACAGCTAGTATAAAATCAATGTCATTTTCTTTACAGATTTTAATTCCTTCATAAACTTTGTCTGTTCTTGGGTTTGGAGTGATTCCAGAAAGTTCGAAAACTTCTTTGCCTTTCAAATTTTTCATAACATCATCGTAGACGCCATTTTTCTTGATGCTTCCTCCACCATAAGTTACTAAAATTTTATTGTAATCTTTTAATTCTTCGACTAGATTTTTAACTTGACCTTTACCAAAATGTACTCTTACAGGATTGTAAAATGTAAAATTGTTCATAATGCCCCCTTGTTTTATCTCGAAATTTCTCTTAACTTAATATATATCCGATATTTTATTATTTAAAACAAAAGCAGCGTAAAGTTACGCCGCTTAATTCATTTCTTGTATTTTTTTGTAAATTATATTTTTGATTTCTGATGAATCGAAAATTGTAGTGTCAACTTTTTTGATGTTTTGTAAATTATCGGGAATAGGCGATTTTATAAAAGAGTTTAATTTTTCCAAAGCCATATTTATATCCAAATCTTCATTGTATCCAAATGATTTCAAAAGCTTATCTGTAGATAAATATGGAGAAGTTGTAGCCATAATTATTGAAGGCGTGTAATCATAAGAATCGATAACGTATTTGTCGTAGGCGAGAGAAGCCGTTGCGGTTTGAGGAGATAATGGATACTGACATTCCAAAAATAATCTCAAAATTTTCTGACTGACTTCATCACTTGTCATGCTGTACGTTTCAATACAACTCAATTTTTGTAGTTCTTCAGGATACAAAGTGAATTTATTTTTTTCTCTAAAATCGGTGTAAATCTCTCTTATTCTATCTTGATTATTTATCAAATGATGTAGTAATCTTTCGATATTCGCCAAGACCAATCTTTCAAATGATGTGGATTCTTCACCGAAAACTTCGTCATAGACAAATTCTCCCGTATCCAAGAATTTTTTGAAAGACAATGGACTTTTTGTCGCACAAATTATTTTATTAATAGGAAGTCCCATTCTTTTTGCATAGAAACAAGCCATTATATTGCCGAAATTTTCCGTAGGAATACTTACGTTGATTCTATTTCCAGCTTCTATCTCTCCGTATTTTACCATTGTCACATAACTGTAAAAATAATAAATAACTTGAGTGAGAACTCTGATTATATTCAAAGAATTGCACGTAGAAATAACCGATTCTTTTTGTGCAATCAAGTCTTTGATATCAGAATCATTTATCAAACTGTCCACTAATTTTTTGCATTCATAAAAATCACCATTCACGCCAATTGCACAGACATTATCGGAAAGCGTGGATAATAATTTTGATTTTTCGATATCTGAGATATTATTTGGATAAAACACGAAAACTTTTGTGTTCATCTTTTTAAAATTCTCAATCGTAGACACAGAGATATCAGTGGAAGCTGTGAACAAGTATAAGTTTTTCACATCTTCATTATTATTCAAATTAATATCTATAAATTTAGAGATAATACTCAATGACAAGTCCCTATAAGACAGACTTTTGTTGTTGAAAAGTTCAACGTAGCATCTATCATTTGTTTTTCTCAAAAAAACATTAGGCTCATCTCCATCGTAAGCGTTATTTACAATGCTTGATATTGAATCTTCGTTGATATCAGTTAAAAAATGCTTCAAAATATATATAGCAAGTTCGTTATATGTCATATCTCTAAGCACATCAATATCGTACAAATTATCTAAATTCAAAGGAACGTAAATATCATCATTTATACAATTGAAGATTACTTCTTGAGAATCTATAGTTATAGAATTATCCCTAGTGCTAATAAATTTCATATTTCCTCCTAATATTATTCTAATTATATCATTTTATGAGATTTAAGTTAATCTTTTTAAATTTCGATAAAATTTGAGTAAAAAATGCCGAAAACATAATGAGAAGCTTATAACTATTGTTTATTTGTTTTTGAAGAGTATAATAATAGTAAAGCGTTTTCTAATTAATAGAATTGATTGTAGCTTTGGGTAAGAATTATAAAATTGAAGGAGAGAGGGAATTATGATAAAGGTAATTCTTAAAAAGAACATCAAGTTTATGGCAGTATCTTTGATTATGAGTTTAATTATGGTTGTGGCGACGCTGTCCGTACCGTTTTTAAGTAACAAGATCTTCAGAGATATTACCAACATTCAAAGAAGTGATTTGTACTTATTGTTTGGGATAATGGTGTTAAATTATTTTATTCAAATAGGGCTGATTTTGTTAAAAGAAAAAGTAGCGGTGAATGTGAATTCAGAAAACTTAGATAATTTTATGCAGGATTTATTTCACGTGAAATACGACACTATGATTAATTTGGGAAACAATTCACTGATTACGAAGATTTCTAAGTTGACCAATTCTATTTACAGTTTTTTGATTGATGATGTAAATACAATGGTTAGTTCTATTTTGATAATTATTGGAGCTTTGATTTTTGTTTCAATTCAAAATATTTATTATGGTTTGATTTTATTAACGATAATACCATTTACATTTTTCGGATTTAAATTAATCAATAAGAAATTATCTGAAAAATGCGTATCACTATCTGCAATTACTTCCAAAAACTACCAAGATTTTAACAATATTTACAGCAATCCAGATTTTTTGAAACAATACTCCAAGTTTGATGGTTTTGATAATCTTATCAACAAGAAAATCGTGGAAATTTTTGAAGCACACAAAAGCGTTAATCAATTCGCAGGTGCAGCAAGTAGTAGTATTAGAATGTTTAACGAGCTTGTGCAAAATGCTTTGTTGATATGGATCAGTTACAATGTTACGATTGGAAATGCTAAGTTATACTCAATTGTGGTGTTTACTTTGGTAATCAATGTATTCTTCGACTCATTGTATTCATTAAATGGAGTAAATATCGACTTAACGAATTTGAAGGTGGATTCTGGATTTTATAAGGAAAATATTTTAGATAATTTAGAAAACAAAGACGGGATTGCTGTTGAAAATACTATTAGCAAAGTGAAGTTTGAAAATCCTGTTGTGAAAATTTTGGACACTGAGTTCAAATTTGATATTAATGAAGAATTTTATCCTTCAGATATCGTATACATAGACGCAAAAAGTGGTGCTGGTAAAAGTACACTTCTACGCTCGTTGTTGAATATTAGAGATGTTGATGGAATATCTATTAACGAAAAGTCCGTCAATTCATTATCTTTGGATGAATTAAGAGAAAAGGTCGCATACGTTCCACAAAATCCACTTATTATTCCTGCAAGTTTGAGGGAAAATATTTTGGTGGATACAGTCAAAGACAAATCTATCGATGAAAAAATATTGTCTATGGATGTTTTGAAGCCTGTGTTGAAGAATAAAAACTTGGATTCAGAAATTTTGGCAAATGGAGAAAACTTATCGGGAGGAGAAAAACAAAGAGTATCCATCGTTAGAAGTCTTATGAGAGATGCTGATGTTTATATTTTTGATGAAATAACTAGCAACTTGGATTCAGAATCACAGGAAGATTTCTTCTCAAATTTTATTAAAGATATCGACAATAAAATCGTGTTCATTATTAGCCACGATAAAAAAGTACAAAAATATTGCAACAAAACAATGCAAGTAAAATAAAGTAACGAGCTGATTTAATTCAGCTCGTTTTTAATATGTGATTCTGTCTAATATTTTATTGATTTTCGGATCAAGTGGTGGTGTCTTGGAAGCTGCTGTGAGAACTGCTTACAATATGTTAACTGGTGATGACCTTAAACAATTAGAGTTTGAATAACTTAAAGAAATGAGAAGCATCAAAGAATCCAGAATAGAAATTTTAGGAAAAGAAGTTAAAGTTGCTGCTGCAGGTGGACTCGCAAATGCGAGAAGACATTTGGAAAGCATCAGAGATGGAAAAGCTCACTACGATATTATAGAAATCATGGCGTGCCCTGGTGGATGTATCGGTGGAGCTGGGCAACCACTTCTTAGAGGGAATGTTTCGAAATTAGAAAAGAGAATGAATGCTATTCACAAAGAAGACAGGGACAAACCAATCAGAAGATCATACGAAAATAAATCTATCAAAAAGATTTACAATGAGTATTTAGATGCTCCTGGTTCAAAAAAAGCACATCATTTGCTTCACACAGAATATTCTTCAAGAGAAAAAATATTAATATAGTAATAGATAAAAATTCTTTGGCGATTGCCGAGGAACTTTTTTATTAAAACCAATTATCAAACTAAAAAAATTATAGTATTATATATAGATGGAGTTGGTGAATAATTGAAAAAAATTTGTAATATATTTTTGGGATTGATTTTGGCCCTGATTTTTATAATAAATTTAAAATGGGGAAATAATGACCATTTGGTAAGCTATGATGGAATTGAACTTGATTATGTAAAAGCTACTGTAGTAGATATTGTAGATGAAACGCTGGATTATCCTTATAATTCAAAACCTGTAGGAATACAAAACATCAAAGCGAAAATTAGAAAAACTGGAGAAATTGTGGATGTGGAGAACAAACTAGAAGCATCGCATAGTGTTTTAGTAAAAAAGAACGACAAGGTGATTCTGGCGAAAAGTAGAAATCCTCATCACAATTCTGAAACTTTTTACAGGATGTATAATTACGATAGAAGTTTTAGTACAATCTTATGGATGGGGATATTTATAATTTTCATAGCACTTGTTGCAGGAAGTAGAGGAATAAAAAGCACGATTGCTCTTGTGATTAGTATATACATAATTTTGTTTTTTGATATTTCGCTTATCATGAATGGATTTAATAATATTGTGATTACAATTTTAACTGTGATTTTGTGCACAATATATTCCACTTTGATTTTATATGGTTATTCTAAAATGAGTTTAATCAATATGATTTCTGTTTCGGTATCATTTGTATTTGTGAGTATTTTGGTTAAGCTAATGAGTATCGGACTTAATATTTCGGGGTATAATCTGGAAAATGTCGGGGAATTGATACTAGTGATAGGAAAGGTATGGAAATTAAATATCGAAAATTTACTGTTTTCCACTGTTGCTATTTCAGGTTTGGGAGCGTCAATGGATGTAAGTGTATCGATAGCTTCTGCATTAAGAGAAATTCAGTCGTTAAATAAAGATGTATCGAGTAAAAAATTATTTAAAAGTGGGATGAGTATTGGTCGAGATATTATTGGAACAATGGTCAACACATTAGTATTTGCATTTATTGGATCATCACTTGTGAGCATAATGATTTTTATATTGCACGGAACAAATACTTTTAATAGAGTTGTGAGTTCTGATTTTTTTGCGGTGGAAATTACGAAAGCGTTAATTGGAATAAGCGTTGTGATTATAATGGTTCCAGTGACTTCTTTTATTGCATCGAAAATATACAATGAGAATAGTTTTTATAAGCATATCAAATGATATGCTTTTTTTAATGTTTTTTTAACAAATTTTTACATTTTATTAACTTTGAAAAACATAAATTTAATATTTTAATCGTACAATGTATTTGGTGATGAAATATTGAAGAAAATTGTTAATGTAATTTTAATCTTGCTATTGATTGGAATTTTCTTTTTGAATAGAAAGCTAGATGTAAATGAAAGCTTGATTAGTTACAAGGGTGTGGAATATCTGAGGGCGAAGGTTGTGGAAGTTGTGGATGAATCGCTAGATTATCCGGATAATTCTAAACCTGTCGGCGTTCAAAAGATTAAAGCTAAGATTTTTAAAACTGGAAAAGTTGTGGAGTTGGATAACGAACTTGTGAACACACACAGCATTAAAGTTCACAAAGGAAGTAATGTTATTCTAATTCAAAATCAAAATTCAGGTTCAACTGATGATTATTACTATTCCGTGTACAACTACGATAGAAGTATAAGAATTTTTGTGATTATAGCATTATTTGTAATATTTTTGGCTGTGATTGCTGGGATAAAAGGCCTCAAAAGTGCGATAGCTTTATTTGTAAGTATTTACATAATTTTATTTTTTGATGTGGCGCTTTTGATGAATGGATACAATAATATTTTGGTTACGATTATAACGGTAATTTTGTGTGCAGTCTATTCTCTAGTGGTGTTGTATGGATACAGTAAAATGACTTTTGTAAATATGATATCGATAGGGACTTCATTTTTGATAGCGGCAATTATGGTCAAAATCATTGGAAAAGTTTTGTATGTTTCTGGACACAATATGGAAAATGTAGAAACTTTGATTTTGATAGGAAAAACATGGGGACTTAGGATTGAGAACTTATTATTCTCTGCAGTTTCCATAGCATCTCTTGGTGCTTCAATGGATGTTAGTGTGTCGATTTCATCTTCTTTGAAAGAAATTAAATCATTAAATACAGATTTGGATAGCAGGAAGCTTTTTCAAAGCGGAATGAATATAGGTAAAGATATTATTGGAACAATGGTAAACACTTTGGTGTTTGCATTTATAGGGTCTTCTCTAGTGACGATTATGGTTTTGATATCGCATGGAGTAAGTTTTAATCAGCTTGTAAATTCTGATTTCTTTTCAGTGGAAATCACAAAAGGGCTTATAGGTACGGTCGTTGTGATTATAATGGTGCCAGTGACATCATTATTCTCATCAATTATATATAATCTTAAGGGGGAAAATTAATGAACAAAACGGCAAAAGCGTTATTAGCATTGGGTATGGTATTTTCAATAGCAACAACAGCTACATACACAACTACGTTTGCTGAAACTAATGGAAAAAATGATATTAGCACAACAGCAACACAAACTCAAGAAGAATCTCAAATAAGATTTCCAATCTTGACTATAGGTAAAGACCAAAGTGAAAGAAACTTCACTTGGTACAGCAAGAGCAAAGAACAAGGTTATTTGGAAATAGTAGAAGCAAATGATCAAAAAGATTTTTCAAATGCAACGAAAATCAAAGCTGTAACTTCTGACAAGAACACAACATTTGATATCAATGACAAATCAAACGCAAAAGTAAAAATCGAAAAAGATAAGAAAGATCAAGCTTTAAAAGATTTGTATGAACTTAAAGATATGTCAAACTCTCAAGTAAATATCAAAAACTTGAAACCAAACACTAAATACATGTACAGAGTTTACAATGGTAATGGCAAAAAATCTCAAGTATTCGAATTTACAACTCAACCAAAAGGAGGCTTTACATTTGTATTAGCAGGGGACCCTCAAATTGGTGCCGGTAAATTCTACGCAGACAGAGACAAATGGGAAAAAGCATTGGGAACTATCAAGAAACAAGTTCCACAAATGAGTTTCTTGTACAGTTTGGGAGACCAAGTCAACGAATATACATCTAAATCAGAATTAGAATACAGTGGATATATTGAAAGAGAAAACGCAAAAGGAATTACATTTGCAACGTTAATTGGTAACCACGATTCACAAGCAAATTCTTATTCACAACACTTTGCACTTCCTAACCTTCAAGCTGAAGGAGCTACAGAAGCAGGTTCCAACTATTATTTCGTGTACAATAATACACTATTCATTCAATTAAATTCTAACAACATGAATACCGCTGAACACAAAGCTACAATTGAAAAAGCAATTGAAATGACAAAAAATCAAAATATCAAATGGAAAGTAGTTGGCTTCCACCACGCTATTTATTCTGCAGCAACTCATGCGAATGACGATGATATCATCAAAAGAAGAGCGGAATATCCAGCATTGATGAAACAATACGGTATTGATTTAATAGTATCCGGTCACGACCACGTTTACACAAGAAGTAGAATGATGAATGGCGGAGTAGCTATTGAAAGCGAAAGAAACTTTACTGACAAATCAAAAGAAGAAGGTAAAGTTCCATCAAAATATGTAAACCCAAAAGGACAATTATATTTAACTGCAAACTCTGCATCAGGTTCAAAACACTATGATTTAGTAGAATTCAAAGACTACATGGCAGTTAGAGACCAACATTACAAACCAAACTTTACAGAAGTTAAAGTGACTGACAAATCAATAGTAGCTACAACTTATGAAACTGATTCATTAAAAGTTGTTGACCAAGTCGAAATCGAGAAATCAACTGCAGATAAAACAAATGAAAATGTTAAAAGAATTTCTGGGGTAGATAGGGAACAAACTGCTATTGAAGTTTCTAAAAAAATGTTCAAAGACGGAACAAATAAAGTAGTATTAGCTAACAAAAACAACTACTCAGACGTTTTGACAGCAGCACCTTTTGCAAAAGCAAACAATGCATCATTGTTATATATATCTTCCAACTCAATCAGTAAGGAAGTTATGAGTGAAATTGCTAGATTAAAAGCAAAAGAAATCACTATTATCGGTGGAGAAAAATCTGTCGATGAAGGATTGAAAAAAGAATTAGAAAAGAGAAACTTCAAAGTAGAAAGACTTTCAGGAATTGACAGATACAAAACAAGTGCCAAAATAGCAGCTAAACTTATCAACAATAAGACAACAACACTAGAAATCGCGAGTGGTGAAAATTATGCCGATGCATTATCACTTAACAATGCAGCAGAAAAAGACAAAGCTCCAATACTTTTAGTAAGAGTTAACGCTATCGACAAATCAGTTGAAGATGTTATCAAATCATCAAAAGCATCATTAATAAACATTGCTGGTAGAGAAAAATCAGTATCTGAAAATACTAAAGCTAACATCAAAAAAATCTCCAAAGCTACTATCAATAGAATCGGAGGAGCTAACAGATACGAAACAAGTATTCTTCTTGCAAAATACTCTGGAGCAAAAGAAGTTGTAGTAGTAGCAAGTGGTGCAGACTTCGCAGATGCATTAGTTGCAGCACCATTCTCAGCACAACAAAACGGTGCAATACTTCTTACAAATAAAGATAAATTGTCAGATAATGCTGCAAAATTCATCAAAGATACTAAATTCAATAAATCTTATGTAATTGGTGGAGAAAAATCAGTATCTGAAAAAGTAATCGAACAATTAACAAACATAATAAAATAATCCCAATAAACTTCTAAATTTTAGGTATCCTCTCAATTTTTATTGAGGGGATATTTTTTGGTATAAAATCAAGAAATCAGGGTATAAATATATCAAATAAAGGGGGAGTATTTATGGGAAAATTACATAAGTTTATAAGATTGTCAGTTGTTTTATTATTTGCGATAATCTTTCTAGCATCTTGTAGTAAAAATGATGCCAAAAAAGGAAATATCAAACTAACTGAAGAACAAGAAAAATGGGTAGGAAATTACTTTGAAGAAGCATTCAAAGGAATAAAATCGGGAAAAGATAGAAAGCTTACTGATGACGAGGTAAATCAAATTAAAAAAGTTTTTGTGGAGAAAAGGCCTGGATCAGAATTTGATGAAATTAAAAACATAACTTCGAATTTCTTCAAGGCAGGAAGTTACAATGATCCAAAAGAAATAGATTTGGATAGCTTTATTAATTATTTTCCAAGTAAAGTTTTGGAAGAAAATTCTGATGAATTCAAAACTACTCTTGAAAAGCTGAAAAAACTAGATAATTTTTCTGAATTTGAATTGTCAAGTAAGCTTATGCCATTAGTAGAAATCGACAAGAACCTTGTAGATGCTACGTTGATGAAATATGCAGGAATTGTATCTGACGATGTGAAAAGCAAAGACAAATGTTTGTATTTGAAAGAAAACAACGCTTATTATACATTTGTAAGCGATGTTTCTATAGGCACTTTTTATCCAACTGAAGGAGAAATCAAAGGCAATGATTTAGTATTAAAAAACAACTATGCGACTCTTACTCTTGAAAATAAGGATGGTAATTACTTTATCAAATCATATATTGAGAAATAATTTACACGAAATGACTCCAAAAATTGGAGTCATTTTGTGTATTTGTAAAATATTTCAAAATAATATATACTATTTAATGATATAATTAAAAAATATGGAGGGATTATGAAAAACAAATTTTTGAAGATGTTGAGTCTTTCTTTAATGTTAATTTTTGCGTTGACTGCTTGTCAATCAAAAGATAATTCAAAAGAAACAACATCAAAAGAATCTACAAAAACTGAAGAAAAAGTAGACGACGCTAAAAAGTTTGAAGGTAAAACTTTGAACGTTGTTGCTACAAGCGACAAATACGTAAAATTATTTGACAAGTTCACTGAAAAAACAGGAGCTAAGGTTGAATTCTTATCTATGTCAAGTGGTGAAGTTTTATCGAGAGCTAAGGCTGAAGGTAAAGCAATGGCTGATGTATGGTTTGGAGGCGGAATCGACGCTTTCATGAAAGCTAAATCAGACGATATGTTAGAAAAATATGAATCTGAAGCTTTGAAACAAATTCCAGACGATTACAAAGACAAAGATGGTTATTGGTTATCAAAAGGAATCACAGTTGTTGGTTTCTTAGCAAACAACGAAGTATTAAAATCTAAAAACTTAGAAGTTCCAAAAACTTGGGATGAATTAGCAGATCCAAAATACAAAGGCGAAGTAATCATGAGCGATCCTTCAATCTCTGGTACAAACTACGCAGCAGTTAAAGGATTATTGGACAAATACGGCGAAGAAAAAGGTTGGGATTATTTATCTAAATTAAATGATAATATTAGCTTCTACGGCAAAAGAGGAAAAGATCCTCAAGAAAAAACAGCAGCTGGAGAATTTGGAATTGGTATTATTCCAGTTGACAAATCAGCGTTTGATACAGCAAAAGATAACAACTTAACTGTTGTTTATCCTGAAGATGGTATTCCATGGGTTCCAGAAGGAGTAGCTATTTTCAAAAATTCACCTAACACTGAAGTTGCAAAAGCATTCATCGATTTCATGTTAGAAGATGAATCTTTACAAATGTTAGCAGAAATAGACGGAAAAGATTCTAACCAAATGGTTAAAGATGGAATCAAAGGTCTTGATTTAGGGTTGAAAAAAGAAAACTTAATCAAACAAGATTTGTCTACTTTTGGTGAAAAGAGAGAAGCTATTTTAAATAAATTCTCAGAATTTGTAAAAAATAAGTAATTTAATAGGGAGAAATCTATCAGGTTTCTCCCATTTTACTAGCACCTTAACGGGTGCTTGTTTTAAATGGAGTAAATTATGAAAATATTAGATAAATTTATTAAATACATAATTTTCCTACTCATATTCGTTTTTATTGGACTTCCATTTTTGTATGTATTTAAAGAAGCATTCACTGCAGATGGAGGCAATTCAATAGATTTTATATTAAATGTATTTAAAGAGAACAACAATCTGTTTGTGAATTCAATTACTGTTGGTTTTATTGTATCGGTTTTAACGACTGTTTTTTCTGCAATAATTGGATTGTATTGCTTTTTGAGTGGTAAAATCCATCAAAAAATCATCAGTGCAATTTTATTGGTGACGATGATTTCGCCTCCTTTTGTAACAAGTTTGTCTTACATAAATTTATTCGGTAGAAGAGGGTTCATCACGTACAATTTGTTGAAATTAAACACCAATCCTTATGGAATGACGGGAATTATATTAATGGAAACTTTGGGATTTTTGTCGTTGAGTTGTTTAATGGTTATATCTTATCTTAATAATTTGGATACAGCTTCTATCAATTCAGCAATTGATTTGGGGGCGAATACGAACCATGTAGTAATCGATATTTTAATTCCACAATTAAAAAATACATTGATTTCTGTGTTTTTCCTCACATTTATTCGTTCGATTGCGGATTTTGGAACTCCTGCAATTATAGGTGGTAAGTTTAACGTTCTGGCAAGTGAAGGATACATGTCGGTCATTAGCAAAGGAGATATTAAAACTGCGGCAGTTATCAATATAATGATTTTGATTCCTTCTGTTATTATGTTTATCATTTATTCGAAGTCTATGAGAAAAAGCAATATCAATTCTAATTCTTCACAAAGTGCAATTATTGACAAAAAATCTGCTGTATTTTATTTCTTGTGTGTTATCAGTGTGTTTTTGTTGAGTTGGCTTGTGATTCAATATGCGTCAATTATTTTGTCAGCATTTACGAAAATGAAAAACAACGAACTTATATTTACTTTGGAAAACTTCAGAAATTCCAAATCTTACATTACAAACACAATTACAAGAAGTATTGTGTACTCTTTGATTAGTGCGTTCTTTGGAAGTATGATAGGGCTTTTGATGGCATACTATTCTATAATTAAGAAGAGTAAGGTGATTAAAGTTGCAGATTATATTTCAAATTTGCCTTATATTTTGCCGGGAACATTTTTCGGTCTAGGATATTTGTTAGCGTTTAATCACAAACCATTGATGCTGGTTGGAACTAGTGCAATTGTAGTGTTGAATGTTTTGTTCAAACAAATGCCTTTTTCGACAAAAGTTATGAATAGTCACGTTTTATCAATCAGCGAAGATGAAATCAATTCTGCACAGGATTTGGGTGCCAATTTCATTTATGTATTTAAAGATATCGTGCTTCCACTAACTAAGAAAGGCTTCACTGTTACATTCATCAATGCGTTTACTGCGACAATGACGACAATTGGTTCGATTATTTTCTTGGTTTATCCAGGACAAAAAGTTTTAACACTTGTTATGTTTGATGTTATAAACAGTGGTAATTACAATATTGGTTCTGTAATTGCTTTAATAATAATTTTGATATGTCTTGTTGTAAATGGTGGATATTATTTGGCGACAAAGATAGGAGATAAAAAATGATTTTAAGTGTAAAAAACCTTACGAAAATTTACGAAGATAAAACTGTTGTGGATAATGTTGAATTTGAATTAGAAAAAGGGAAAATGCTGTGTATTTTGGGACCTTCTGGTTGCGGTAAAAGTACGATTTTGAACATGATTGGTGGTTTTGTGAAGCCGAATTCAGGACAAATTATTTTGGATGGAGAAGATATCACGCACTTAACTGCTGAAAAAAGAGACATCACGACTGTGTTTCAATCCTACGGACTTTTCTACCATATGAATGTTTTCAAAAATATTGCCTATGGTTTAAAATTCAAAAATATAGACAAAACAACTATCCAAAACAAGGTTAACGAAATCATTGAGCTTGTAGGATTAAAAGGTCACGAGAAGAAAATGATTGACGAATTATCAGGTGGACAAAGACAAAGAGTCGCACTTGCAAGGTCTTTGGTTTTGAGTCCAAAACTTTTGCTATTAGATGAACCTCTCAGCAATTTGGATCAAAAATTGAGAGTTAGCATGAGGTTGCTAATCAAAAATATTCAAAAAAATTTAGGAACTACGATGATTTTCGTAACACACGACCAAAACGAAGCTTTTGAGTTAGCAGATGATATTATTTTGATGAATAAAGGTAAAATTGAACAACATTCCTATCCTTTAGATATCTACAAAAATCCGAAAAATAATTTCGTGTTGAATTTTATCGGTGATAAAAATATTTTTGAAGGATATTATATTAGACCTGAAGATGTAAAAATTTCAGACCAAGGAGAAGATGGTATTATCAAGGATATTGTGTTCCAAGGCTCAAGCGTAAAAGTTGAGATACAATTAGATGACAAAACTATCGATTCTTATATGCTCAACAATGATTTTAAAAATGAAATTGGAGATAAAGTAAAAGTTATATATTCTAAAAGAAAATTACCGACAAATTAGAGTAAAAGACTTGAATTTTGGGTAAAATATAGTATAGAGATATTTTTAGACCAGCTATCAAATGTCAAGAGAAAATAAAAAATAATTAATCTTGTAATTTATGGCACATCAAATAAGCCTAAAAATTAGGCTTAGAAAAACTAAATAACAACTAAATATTCGGTATGTAAGTT
>NZ_JBRFJF010000007.1:0-124868 GCF_052932265.1 Finegoldia sp. P2-F-LR
AACTTACATACCGAATATTTAGTTGTTATTTAGTTTTTCTAAGCCTAATTTTTAGGCTTATTTGATGTGCCATAAATTACAAGATTAATTATTTTTTATTTTCTCTTGACATTTGATAGCTGGTCTATTTTACCTTATTATACATTATATTCCCTATTTTTTGAATAACCATAACTAATAAAATAAGTAATATAACTATAAAATACATAATTGCATAATCAAATCTTTGATAGCCATAAGTTAGAGCTACAGCCCCTAATCCCCCAGCTCCTACGGCTCCCGCAATAGCTGACATGTTTAATAAATTAATTATCATTATTGTGTAATTTTGTATTAAACTCGGAAGTGCTTCGACTAATATCACTTTTGTTATAATTTGAAAATCAGTTGCTCCGAAAACTTTTGAAGCTTTAATTACTCCATTATCTACTGTGCTAAATGCATTTTCTGCCATCCTAGTTGCAAAAGGTATACATCCAATGGTTATTGTAAAAATTGCCGGTACAATGCCAATTTTACTACCTAAAATTGCTCTTGTAATCGGCGTAAGGGCAACTATTAATATCATAATAGGAAAAGCTCTTAATATATCAGTTATTTTACCTAGAATTGCATTTATAATTTTATTTGGTTTCAATCCATTGATATCCGTAATAAACAAAATAATACCAAAAATTATTCCAAAAATTATCGAAAAAATCGCTGAAACAATAACCATAGTTAGAGTTTCAATAATTGCTGGTATAATAACTTTCGGCATATATCTTATTAAGTCTGTATCTCCCAAAAAACTTAAAGTATAAATCATATTAATATCCCTCTATTTCATAATTAAGTTTTTCATCATTTAAAGCAGTTACTGCTTCCTTTAATTTTTCATTTGATACGATAATTTTTATTAAAATAATATTCTCGTTATCTAATTCGATCTTTTTTATATTCTCAAGTTTAAAAGGAACATCAAAACCAGATAATTTATCATTTATTAACAGTAATTCATTATTTGAATATGGAACTTTTATAATTATTTCTGTTTCATTTTCATTGGTTTTAGTTTTATCATATATGAATGTGTTAATATCTTTATCTCCACTTAGCAATAGATCTCTTGTATATCCTGTTTTAATAATTTTTCCATCTTTTAATAGCCCTATCTTATTACAAGCTTTTTCCAATACATCCATTTCATGAGTAACGATGATTATAGTTACTTTCATTTCTTGTTGTATCTTTTTTAACAGCTTTAAAATAGAGTTGGTTGTTTTTGGATCTAGGGATGAAGTTGCTTCATCACATAATAAATATTTTGGTTGTAATACTAAAGCTCTTGCTATGGCTACCCTTTGTTTTTGACCTCCACTTAATTCCTTTGGTCGAAATAATAATTTATCTTCAATTCCAACAAGTTTCGCCATTAATTCAACTCTTTTTTTTATATCTTCTTCTGAATAATTCCAACACCTCATTGGTAAGGCTATATTTTCAAACACATTTTTCCTATTTAATAGGCAAAAATCTTGAAAAACGACACCAACTTTCCCCCTAAATTCTCTCGATTTTTCTTGTTCAAGACCTGTAATGTCTATACCATCAATTAATATTGAACCTTCATCATATGTTTCTAACCCTGTCAAACAATTTAATAATGTTGTCTTTCCTGCACCACTATTTCCTATCAATCCGAATGTTATTTCATCTTCTATGACTAAAGATAAGTCATTAATAACATTTTTTTCTCCATCATAGCTCTTTTTTAAGTTTTTAATCTCTATCATCTTATACATCCATATAATAGTTGTATGAATATTTTATCGGATATTCTATACCTATTTTTTTTAAATTATCAACTATCGATTTCTTGTTTTTGTCATCTTCCATTATATTTATTGTCTGGAATATTCCATCTATGGTTTTATTAAACTTATCACGATGAATACCTATCGACATTTCATTATCTTTCCAACCAGCCTTGTGTCTAGTACCTACGCACAGCATAGAAATATTTATATCTTTGTTAAGTATTTGATTAGCGGTAGATTCTTGACAAATTGCCATGTTCCCTACAAGACTAATATTGTTATTTCTTCCATAATGATAGGTATATCCCTGAACTACACGCATTGCGCTATAAGGTTCTAAAATAATAATATATACATCTGGATTATCTGGAAAACTTGATGCAGGACCTATCAATACTGCATAATTTTTTTTAGCCAAAAATCCTGAATTTTTTCTTACCTCTGAACTAATTTTACTACTCTCATGTAATCCTAGTCTAGCCCAATTTTCTCCATTTGAATTCTTTTCATCTACATCCAACAATCCCAAAGCTAGTGCACCACTTTTACATAAAAAATCTTTCTCAGTAGCTTTGACTATATTACCAGAACTTGCAGCTTTTATCATTTGACAATAGTTAATTGGCTTTCTCAATTCTACTGCTTTGTATCGATCATAATCATCCTTATTTTTTAGAAATTTAACAGCTACTATCTTTCTCTTTAGATTTGGTAGAATTGCCTCTGCTAGTATAGCTGAATTTATTTTTTTACTATCATATTCAATTTTTGCTTTTGACATCTTAACCCCTTATTCTTAGCGATAATACTATTTTATATATTTTTCTTTGCTTGTTTATCGTTATAAATTCTCTTCATCAACATTCCAAGAGCAAACACTCCGAATAAAATTATAAGTCCTTTTACCCATGTAGATGGATTTGTGGATTTACTTGCTGCGTAAGAATAAATCAATGTAGCTGGAAGTTGTCCTATTCCTGTCGCGATGAAAAATTCCCAAAATCCCATTGGAGTTAATCCTGCTGCATAGCTTATCGGATCGAATGGTACGAATGGCAAAAGTCTTGCGACCAAAATTGCGTTCTTCCCATATCTGTCGAAGAATCCTTCTACTTCCTTCAACGCTCCTTTTGTTGCAAATTTTTCTGCGATATCTCTTCCCAAAAATCTCGCAATTCCAAAACAAAGCGCTGCTCCTGCCATTGCAGATGTCCAAGACAATATACTTCCTCTGACCCATCCCCAAATAGCTGCATTAGAAAATGTAATGAAGAAAGCCGGAATTGGTGCTGCAATCGATTGAAGAATCATCATCAAGAATGAAATTACAACCGCAGTCTTTCCAAATGATCTGATGTACGCTTTCACACTTTCAAGATCCTTAAAAGCTTTTGACATATTCGTCACGCCTTCTCTGAGTGGTTTGATAAATACAAATGCTAAAACCACAACTAGAATTACGACAATTTTTTTAATATGTTTATTTTCTAATTTCAAAATTATCCCTCCTTATATTCATTATATCAAATAAAAAAATAAACACTTATTGAAATATTCTATAAGTGTTTATCATTTATTATAATTTACGAATTAAATTTTTCTTTATCAAAATATTCTTCGCCAGAACTGTTAGCGACGATAACTGTACACACAGCATCCCCTGTGATATTTATCGCTGTTCTAATCATATCCAAAATTCTGTCTATTCCCATTATCATTGCAATCGCAGATATTGGAAGTCCGATTGAATTAAATACCATTGATAAAGTTATCAATCCAACTGATGGAATTCCCGCAGTTCCGACTGATGCAAGTGTAGCTGCTGCGATTACTGTCAAGAAATTTTGTGGAGTCAATTGCATTCCGTACGCATTCGCTGCAAAAACCACTGCAACTCCTTGCATGATTGCAGTTCCGTCCATGTTGATTGTCGCTCCAAGTGGAATTGTGAACGAAGAAATTTTTCTGCTAACTCCAAGCTCTTCCAATTTGTTGATGTTCATAGGAACTGTTGCATTTGAAGATGATGTGGAGAATGCAAATCCCAAAACCGGGAAGAATTTCTTCAAGAATTTGAATGGATTTACTTTCGCAAAAATCGTCAATAAAACCATATAAACTAATAAAAGTTGCAATCCCAATCCTAAAACTACTGTGAGCATGTATTTTAACATTGACAATATTGCAGATAATCCCAATGTTGCGAACGTCTTTGTGATAAGTGCAAATACACCAATTGGCGCAAACTTCATAACAATCATTGTCATATCCATCATTATGTCGTTGAATTCTTCGCAAATATTTGCTACGTTGTGTGCTTTTTCTCCCAAATTCGCCAAAATAATTCCAACTAACAACGCGAAGAAAATTATTTGCAACATATTTCCTTCAGCCATTGCCTGAATTGGATTTGTAGGAATCAAATTCAACACAGTTTCTTTGATTGAAACTGCCTTTGCTGGATCTGTTTGTGCAGCCTGACTTACTTTGCTAAGATCAATCCCAACTCCAGGCTTGATAAATGATGCCAACAAAAGCGCCAAAGTTATCGCCAAAGCAGTTGTAAACAAATAAAACACCAGTGTTTTGACTCCAATTTTTCCTAATTTTTTCGTATCTCCCATACTCATCGCGCCAGTTACAAGTGAGAAGAACACTAATGGAACCACAAGCATTTGCATTAATCTAATAAATCCTTGCCCCAATACATCGAATACTCCATTAACTAAAATGGTATCTTTTATATATGATGAAGGAACAAATAGATTAAAAACTATTCCGACCAACAATCCCAAGAATAATCCAATGAATATTTGAGTTGTCAGTCCCATTTTTTTCTTTTGTTTCATAAACATCTTTCCTTTTCTTAAAATTCAGTTTTAAAATTACAAATTATTTTTTTCGATATATTTTTCAAGAGAAGTTTGCCAATCTGTGAATTTGTAAATTTGAGAAGTATTCAACAAGAAATTTTCCAAAGCTGTGAAATCTGGTCTATGACCTTCAATTCTCAAGTTTTCATCTTCGATAACTTCTGCATCAATTCCTTTAATCCTCAAAATTTCTTCTGCAAAATCTTTTCTACTAGCAACTCCCTCACATGATGCGTGATAAATCCCGTAATCGTAAGTATCCATCAATTTCACGATAAATTCAGCTAATTGATACGCACTTGTAGGAGAAGAATATTGAGCCTTAGGAACCAAAACTTTTCCTGTTTGTTGTGCTTCTTTAATAATATCTTCTACCCTGTGATTTACTGGAGAGAATAACCAACTTGTTCTCAAAATAAAATGTTTTACGCTGAATTCCCTTACGAAATTTTCTCCCATCAATTTGCTTTTTCCATACATTGTCGTTGGGTGTGGAGTGTCGTATTCTCTGTAGGCACTTCTGGATTGTCCACTGAACACATCATCAGCAGACATGTGAATTATTTTCGCATCCACAGTGTTCGCTGCAACCGCCATGTTTCTAGCTCCCAAAGCATTTACTCTGAACGCTTCATCTGGATTTTCTTGACAAGCGACAGGGTCTGTAAGTGCAGAACAATTTATAATTACATTTGGTCTATTTCTTCTGGCAAATATTGAAGTTTCATCGGAATTTACAATATCTACAATGTATTTATCCGTTGCTAAGACTTCGTCTTCCAGAGGATCCAAATATTTCTGTAATACTTTTCCTATCTTTCCATCTGCTCCGCTTATCCAAATTCTATTTCTATTCATAATATCTCCTTATAAATTAATCTCCAACTCAACTGGACAATGGTCTGATCCCATTATGCTTTGGTGAATTTTCGCATCCACAAGATTGTCCTTCAAATCATCACTTACTATGAAATAATCAATTCTCCAGCCAGCATTTCTTTCTCTCGCTTTTGCAAAGTAGGACCAATAAGAATACTCATCTGTTTTGTCGGGATAAAAATATCTGAAAGTGTCGATATATCCGTCATTTAATAAAAGTGACATTTTGTTTCTTTCTTCGTCAGTAAATCCTGCTGAACGTCTATTTGATTGTGGATTTTTCAAATCAATTTCATTGTGGGCTACATTCAAATCCCCGCACACAATTACAGGTTTTCTATCTCTTAAAATATTCAAATAATTGTGGAATTCATCTTCCCACACCATTCTATAATCCAATCGTTCTAGTTTTTGTTTAGAGTTTGGAGTGTAGACATTCACCAAGAAAAAATCTTCGTATTCGCAAGTAATCACACGACCTTCAGTGTCGTGTTCATCAATTCCAATCCCGAAACTTACTCCAATTGGCTCAACTTTTGTGTAAACCAAAGTTCCAGAATAGCCAGCCTTGTTAGCTGAATAGGAATATCTGTGATAACCTTCAATGTTCATTTCTTCAGTCATTTGATTTTCTTTCATTTTTATTTCTTGTAAACAAAAAATATCCGCATTCAAATTATCAAATGCTTCCTTAAAGCCTTTTTTCATAACGGCTCTGTATCCGTTAACATTCCATGATATTAATTTCATATTCTCACCTCTTATTTGTTATTTATTATATCATATACAGTTTTAAAAACTGATATTTGTGAATGTAGCTAACAATTATTTATACCCCAAAAAACAAATTTTTAATAAATTTGTGATTTTGTTAAGTTTTCGCAATTTGATATAATATATTAAAAAGAAAAAAGGAGATTTTTATGCAAGATTATAAAAATTTTAAATTAATAGATACAAGAGAATTATCTGATATCAATTCAACAGCCTATCTTTTCGAACACGAAAAAACGAAAGCAAAAGTTTTGAAGCTAGCTAACGATGACGAAAACAAAGTTTTTTCAATTGCATTTAAGACAATTCCACAAGATAGTACTGGGGTTGCTCACATAATGGAGCATTCAGTTCTTAATGGATCCAAAAAATACACAACTCGTGAACCATTTATGGACTTGGTAAAATCATCGCTACAAACATTTTTGAACGCGATAACTTATCCAGATAAAACTTGCTATCCTGTAGCAAGTCGTAACGCCAAGGATTTCAAAAATCTTGTGGACGTTTATTTGGATGCAGTTTTCAATCCAATTGTTTACGAAAAAAAGAACATTTTTTATCAAGAAGGATGGCATTACGAAATAAAAAATGTCGATGATGATATCAAATACAATGGTGTAGTATACAACGAAATGAAGGGCTCCTACAGTTCAATTTATACGATTATTTTTGATGAATTGTTCAAATATTTGTACCCAGACACAACTTATGCACATTCATCGGGCGGAAATCCTTACAATATTCCAGATTTAACTTACGAAAAATTCTTGGAATTCCACGACAAATACTACCACCCATCAAATTCGTTTATTTATTTTTACGGAAATGGAAATATCGAAGAAGAATTGGATCATTTGTCAGAATATTTGGATGAATATGATTACAAAAAAATCGACTCAGACATTCCTTACCAAAAACCATTTGAGAAAGCTAAAAAAGTCCAAGTCGAATACAATATATCAAAAGACGAAAAGCCTGACGGAAAAGATGTATTGGTATATGCTGCAAATGTCGGACACATCACAAATGTAAAAGATGCATTTGTATCAACTATTTTAAGTGACGTATTGTTCTCCAACGAATCTGCGATAATCAAGGAAAAATTATTGCAAGAAAACATCTGTGAATCTGTAGAGAGCGTATCATCTTACGGCCAAGAAATCACAATGGGTGTTATCGCTGAGAACTCAGATGTAAAAAACACTGAAAAGTTTGAAGCATCGGTTAAAAGAGAATTAGAAAAAATCGTAAAAAACGGAATCGACAAGGACGAACTTACTTCTACCCTCAATAAATTAGAATATGATTTGAAAGAGGCTGGAAGTTTCCACACAAAAGGAGTTATCTATTTCTTAAAATCTGCTCTAAGTTTCATGTACTCAGATAGCTACTACGACCAATTACAATTCTCAGAAACACTTGCAGAATGCAGAAAATTGATCGATACAGATTACTACGAAAAATTCATCGAAGAAAAATTGTTAAACAACAACTTCAAATTGATTCTATCATTGAAAGCAACGCCAGGTCTTAATTTGAAAAAAGACAACGAAGTTAAGGAAAAATTAAAACAATACAAGGAAAGCTTGTCTGATGAAGAATTAAATGAATTAGTAGATTTGAACAAAAACTTGGAACAATTCCAATCAGAAGAAGATACAAAAGAACAAAAAGACACTATTCCAACATTGGAACTTTCCGATATTGACGCAAAACTTGAAGATGTAGAAAGAATCGAAAAGAAAATCGACAATTACACATTCTTAAATCCAAATCTGTTCACATCAAACATTCACTACGCATCTTTTATGTTTGATTTGTCGAAGTTCTCGCAAAAAGATTACTTCTATTTGTCACTTCTATCCGATTATATCGGACTAAGCGACACTACAAATTACGATTACAAAAAATTATACACTCAAACATATCTTGCCTCAGGTGGAATATTCACTGCTATTCATTTGAACAATACAAAAAACGGTCAAGATTTAAAATCCAAATTTATGTTCAGCTTCAAAACAATAGAAAAAACAGAAGACGAATGTATTAAAATATTGGAAGAATACTTGTTTAATGTGAAATTTGAAGACAAAAATAGATTCAAAAATATACTTCAAAACCTAAAACAAGAATATAAAACGAGAATTCTTGAAGCTGGAAACCAATTCGCATTGACACGATCAATGGCATCATTCTCAGAAAAAAGCGTATTAGAAGATGAATGTTCTGGAATTAGTTACTACGAAAAATTGTGCGACGTGTTGAATGATTTCGATGAAAAAGCAGACATCACTTTGAATAAATTAAAAGATTACTACGAAAAAATCGTAAATTCAAACGATATGATTGTAAGCATAATCAATGAACAAGAATCCGCAAACAAATTCTTCGATAAATTACAAAAAACATTGATTGCTAAAATATACACAGAAGAAATAGACATCAAATCTTCTCCAACAAAATTCTTCAAATTAAAAGAAGCATACAAGACATCTTCAAATGTGAATTACGTTGTAAAATCAGCTGATTTGAAAAAATACGGGTTTGAATACAATTCCAAAATAACTGTGTTGACCAATATTCTAAACACTTCATTCTTGTACAACGAAGTCAGAGCAAAAGGCGGTGCTTACGGAGTTGGAATGAGCGTAAGCTTGAATGGAATATTATATGTGTATTCCTACAGAGATCCTAACATCAAAAACACAATCGACATCTACGATCAAATCGATAAATTTGTTGAAAACATGAGCTTTGATGAAAAAGAAATGAAACAATTCATCATTGGAACTGTGAACCAATTCAACCCACCAATGACTACATTCACAAAAGGAAGTCGTTCGATTAACATGTATTTGTCTGGAAGAACGATAGAAGATTATGAAAATTATCTTGAAAATATGCTACACACAACTGTAGATGACTTGAAGCAATTTGCTGAAATAATCAAAAAAGCAATGAAAGAAAACCACTTAGTAGTTGTAGGAAATGATACAAAGATAGATGAAGATGCAAATCTTTTCGACAAAATAATCAATGTAGAATAAAATATCCACTAACCAAAAAATAGGACTGTGACAACAGCCCTATTTTTTTGATGATAATATTCAATGCTTTTTTAATAAAATATTCAACGCTCATGCTAAGAATATCATACGGAAAAAATTGACTTTCGTACCGCGTAAGCGAAGCGTGCTTACGATTTTAGGATTTTAAGATTTAGAAATCAACAATTTTTGTAGTCTAGATATTCGTGCATGAACGTTAATATGTTATACCACTGTTTTTTAATTAAACGAATTTATAACATCAAACATAGGAATAGTGATGGATATTACGATAAATCCTACGATTACTGCCATGAAGATTATAAGCATTGGCTCTAATATGCTAATGAATGATTTGATTGCATATTCTACTTCCCCGTCGTAAAATTCTGATAATTTTTCGAATATATCTCCCAATTCGCCTGTGTTTTCTGCAACTTTTAGCATGGAGTTGAACACTTGCGGAGTGATTTTTCTTTTATTAAATGCTTCTTCAAGTGTAAACTCTCCGGATTCTATTTCTCTAAAAATATCGGAAAGTTGTTGTTTGTAGTATTTGTTTTTCATGGATTTTTGAATTATGATGAGTCCATCCAAAATCGTCATGGAATTTTTGTGAGTTATGCTCAAACTCCTCGCAATTTCTGAAGAGATTATAATTTTTCTTTGTTTGCCAAAAATTGATTTGGTCGTTTTGAATTTATCCAGATAATATCCAAATTTTGTTCTTCGATAAGCTATAATACCTCCTGCTGTTATTAAAAGTAAAATAATGAGTAGTAATAATCCGTTCTCGTTTATTGCATTTGATAATGAAATTAAAATTCTTGTAGACAGTGGCAGCACCATGTCAGAGCTTTCAAACAAATCCACGAATGTAGGAATGACGTTTTTGAGCATAAATATCAGCATTACAATTCCCGTAACAGTGAGAATTATAGGATAAATCATAGCATTTTGTACTTTTTTGTTGATATCGTAAGTTCTCTCGTAGTATTTGCTCAAATCGTAGACTACTTTGTCGAGCCTTCCACTCTCTTCTCCTAATTTCATCATTGATGTAAAAAACATATCGAAGTTTTTGTCATTTGAAAAACTTTCCGACACACTCATTCCATTATTCAAATTCTCAGATACTTTGTCCAAACTCGGTTTAAGTTGTTTGAATTCTTTTTGTTCTTTAAGTAGATTTACGATTTCGATGATTGGAATCTTAGCGTTCAGAAGAATTGAAAACTGTCTCAAAAACAAAAACAGTTTTTTCTTCGATACTTTGAGATTTATTTCCCTCTTTAATATGCTATCTTCTTTTAATAAACTGTCAATCTTCATTGTACAACCTCATTGCTTCGTCAAATGAAGTATTGCCAAGTGCTACTTGTATCAAAGCTTTTTTGAACAAACTGTCTATTTTATTTTCTTCACCGTAATTTTTCAAAGATTTCAAGTTCATATCTTTTTTGATTAAACTTCTCAAATCATCGTCGATTTTTAGTATTTGCATGACAGCCATTCTTCCCTCGTAACCAGAACTACATTCATCGCAATTTCCCGGCTCGTAAATTTCAGTTGGATTTAATCCGTTAGATCTGAAAACTTCCATTTGTGAAGGTGTTGGCGTGACTTTTTTCTTACAATGAGGACACAATTTTCTCACTAATCTTTGCGCGATAACAACTTTAAGAGATGCTCTTATCATGTAATCTTCAATTCCCATATCCATAAGTCTGATTATGGACTGATAGCAATCGTCTGTGTGAATTGTTGAATAAACTTTGTGTCCAGTGATTGAAGCTCTAATCGCAAGCTTCGCAGTTTCCAAGTCTCTAATTTCTCCGACCATTATTACAGAAGGGTCTTGTCTAAGTACAAACTTCAACGTATTATCAAATCTCAAGCCAATTTTTTCGTTGATTTGAATTTGATTGATCCCAAAAATATTGTACTCAACTGGATTTTCAATCGTGATAATATTTTTATCGACTGTATTTTCTCGTTCTAGCATTGTGTAAAGCGTAGTTGTTTTACCACTTCCAGTTGGCCCACAAATCAATACCATTCCATTTTCAAATTTCGTAAATCCTTCTATCATTTGTTGTTCACTTTCAGAAATCCCAAGATTTTGCATCCCGATTTTAAAAGATTCTGGATTCAAAATTCTAATAACGCATTTTTGGCCGTGAATTGTGTTGATAATGCTAATTCTAAGATCTATTTTTGTGTTTTCATATGTATATGTAATTCTTCCATCTTGTGGAAGTCTCTTCTCTGCAATATCAAGTTCACTCATTATTTTAATTCTAGTAATTATTTTTGAGTGCATACTCTTGTCCACAGTTTTGTATTCCACCAAACTTCCATTGATTCTGAATCTAATCCTGACATTTTCTTCAAATGGTTCAATATGAATGTCGCTGGAATTTTTTCTGATTGCATCATCAATTATAGAATTTACAAATAAAATATTATCGCTGATTTCCATTGTTGTCTCCTTGTATATATCTAATTTAATTATATCATTAAAATAATTAAATCAATCTACAAATAAAAAAATACCAACTGCATTGCAGTTGATATCTTCTTATTTACACCAATAATCTGCCACCTTGTGTGTACAAATTATAATAATATCCTTTTTGTTCCATTAATTGTTGGTGCGTTCCTCGTTCGATTATTCCTTCTTCAGTCAACACCAAAATCAAATCTGCGTTTTGAACCGTTGTAAGTCTGTGGGCTATTGTAAGTGAGCTTCTTCCTTTTGCCAAGTTTTCCAATGATTCTTGCACGATAAATTCGCTCTTATTGTCAAGCGCTGATGTAGCTTCGTCTAATATCAAAATCGGTGGATTTTTCAAGAAAACTCTCGCGATTGAAATTCTTTGTTTTTGACCACCTGATAACATTACTCCACGTTCTCCAACATAAGTGTCAAATCCATTTTCCAAGTTCATTATAAAATCGTACGCTCCTGCTGCTTTTGCTGCATCGATTACTTCTTGTTCTGTTGCATCTGGTTTTCCGTACAAAATATTTTCTCTGACAGTTCCACTGAACAAATACACATCTTGTTGCACCATTCCGATGTTTGAACGAAGCGATTGAAGTTTGATTTTGCGAACGTCAATTCCTTCCACCAAGATTTCTCCGTCTTCTACATCGTAAAATCTAGGAATCAAATTGCACAACGTCGTTTTTCCTCCACCTGAAGGCCCAACCAATGCAACTTTCTGTCCAGGATTTATTGTGAATGAAATATTGTTTAACACATTTTCATTGTTGTTATTGTATTTGAAACTTACATCTTTTATTTCGATTTTACCTTTGACATTTTCCAAATCAACAGCGTCTTCATCGTCGAAAATCTCGATATCTTGATCCATTATTTCTGTAAATCTTTCGATACCAGTCATTCCACGTTGGAATTGTTCCGTAAATTCTACGATTCTTCTCACAGTTGTAAGCAGCGTTTGAACGTATAGGATAAATGCCACGATGTCACCGCTACTCATTTTCCCTTCTACAAGGAAAAGTCCTCCGAATAAAACCACTATAATGTACATTATTCCATCGAATGCTTTTGTTATCGTGTTAAATCCAGCCATCGATGAGTACGTTTCTGATTTTATATCCAAGAATTTCTTGTTTCCTTTTTGGAATTTTTCGATTTCGACATCTTCATTTGCGAATGATTTTACAACTTTAACTCCTAGCAAACTGTCTTCAATGTCTGCATTCAAAACTCCAATGTGGTGTTTTTGTTCTTTGAAGCCTTTTCTCATTCTTCTGTTGTATTTGGATGCAAACACAATCATAAGTGGAATTGATAAGAATAAAATCACTGTCAACAATGTGTTCAATCTAACTAAAATCGCAAATGAAACTATTATTTTGATAAGTCCAATGAAATATTCTTCTGGACAGTGATGTGAAAATTCCGTAATATCGAACAAATCCGATGTGATACGCGCCATAATTTGTCCGACTTTTGTTTCGTTAAAATACGAATCGGAAAGTTTTTGCAAATGTTGGAATACATCGTATCTCATGTCTGTTTCAATCTTCGCACCCATTATATGACCGGTTTTTGTCATGTAGAATCCTGCGAACAAATCAATTATCTTCATAATCAAAAGAAGACCAGCCATTCTGAAAATCATTTCTCGTGTCAAAGTGTATGTTCCAAGTCCTGCATTTGTCAGTCTTCTCAAAATCATTGGCAACACCATATCTGTAAGTGTTGTAAGCGCCGCGCAGAACAAATCAAACATCAGAATAAATTTGTATTTTTTAAAATAAGGCATTACCCTTTTTATCAGATTGAGATTTCTTTTCATACTTGTATCCTTTCTTTTAAAATTAACCAATACAACAATTATAGCACATTATTTTTTTTAAAAACAAACCGCCACGATGAAATTAGATTTCAAAATGGCGGTCAATTTATTTTGCGGATAATTTCTTCATTAATATTGTAATTGCGAAAAATCCTACCAATATTAAAATGTAAATAATAATATTCAGCGTGAACAAGTTTTGCTTCACTGGTCCTGAAAAAATCGAAAAATATGAAAACAAAACAATTCCAATCGCTGATATAGCAATCAAAATGTATCTGAATTTACTGTCATGAAATCTCTTTTCTTTTCTGGAAATTATAATCGGAGTTGCAATTACAGCTGCAAACATCGTCAAATAAAGTATAACTGCAGACACTGATATTTGTTTAAATTCCAATCCTAAGAAATTTTTAACTAGATTGGTAAAAAGTCCAACAGAAGTTATCAACAAAAAGTAATACACAAATTCTATTAATTTATTCGCTATACTCACATTTGAAAAATCTTCAATGTAGTTGTTGACCTTTCGAAGTTCCGATTTGTACAATTCTTCTGTAGGAAATGCTCCCTTTTTTTGTAACTGCATCAAATCAATATCCAAAAGTTTTTCACATTCACTTAACGTCTTAAAATACAGGTTTCTTGTCTTCAAATTCATCATAATTCTTTGTTTTATATCTGAAAAATCTTCATCCAATTTCATTCGTTTTCACCTCTCATATATAATACCATAAAAAAACTATAAATTATTCAATTGATATTCAAAAATTATTCACGATATTTTATCCCAAATTGTTGGTAAGTTTTTGTGGATAAATGTGGATAATGTGGATAACTTTGTGGATATCTTGAAATAAGCCAAATTTTTTCCACAAATTATCGTCAATTTTTGTGGGAAAAATTTGTATAACTTATTTGAAATGTATGTTCGATAAATTTATTTAACACTCAGTTAATAAATATAATCGAACTTTCAAAATACTTACATTAAAATTCAATTCATTTTCAATGTATTACTTTTCCTAAAGTATATCGTAGCAGTAGATTATGTTATAATTATCTTAATATATAAATGAAGGAGAGTTATATGAAATATTTCGATTACGATTCATTTAAAGACTTTACATTTATTTCAAAGTTAAAAGCTTTAAAAAACTCAGACAATATTTTCTGTGTTACAACCACAGCTAATATAGAAGAAAACAAATACGATTCTAACATACACAAAGTAGGAGACAATAAAAACTTCACAAGTTCCAACAAGGACTCTTCATTTTTTGAATTGAATGATGGAGATTTATTAATTATAAGAAATTCAGAAAAAGAAGAAAATTCTGACACAACATCTTTTTACAGACTTCCTGTCTATGGTGGAGAGGCTGTAAAAGAATTCGATATCAATTTAAAAAACGCTGAAATTCTTTTCGAATTGGAAGATTCTTTTATTGTAAAATACGAATTCGATAGACATCACGAAATGAATAAAATCACAGAAGAAGAAAAAAACGAAGATGTCGAAGTACTCACAGAACTTCCTTATTTTGAAAATGCTGTTGGGTTTACTGACAAGAAAAGAACTAGACTTGCAAGATATTTTCCAAGCATTAACAAAACAGATATACTAACAGATGAATTTTCAAATATTTCATCTGTAGACATCAATGATGACAAATCAAAACTTATTTTGGTGAGAAATTCCTACGAAAACGTAATGAAAATCGAAGATGAATTAGTTGAATACGATTTGAAATCTGGAAAAGATTCTGTGATTTTACAAGGTTTTATGATAATGTCTGCGAAATATTTCAATGACGATATTGTGATTCTCGCCACAGATGGAAAAGAGCACGGACTAAACCAAGACTGTGAAATCTACAAAATTGTAGATAATAAAGCTATAAAGCTAAACGAAGAACACTACTGCCTGTACAATTCCATAGGCTGTGATTTGAAATATTCTTCTGGTAGTCAAATCGAAAAAACTGACGACTTCATGTATTTTGTAATTTTGGAAGGATATGGCAGTGCGATTTTGAGAATGGATAAGAATTACAAATTCGATAAGATTTTCTCCACAAATAATTCTATCAATATGATTTCTGTAAAAAACGATGATGTTTACTACGTCTTGATAACTGAAAATCACGGACAAGAAGTTTACAAATTAAATGGAGAACAACTAACTCATTTGAATAATGACGAATATCATATAAGCAAAAAAGACAAGTTTACTTTTGAAAATGATGGTAATTCATTCACAGGCTGGGTGATTTATCCAAAAGACTACGACGAAAATAAAAAATATCCAGGCGTTTTGTCCGTACACGGCGGTCCAAAAACTGTTTTCGGTGAAGTATTGTTCCATGAAATGGAATTACTGTCTTCTAAAGGATATTTTGTTTTCTATACAAATCCACGTGGAAGTGACGGATACGGAAATGAATTTATGGATATAAGAGGAAAATACGGAGATGTAGATTATTCAGATTTGATGAAGTTCACAGATATTGTTATGGACAAATACCCTATCGACAAACTTGGCTACACCGGAGGATCTTACGGAGGATTCATGGCAAATTGGATGATGACTCACACTGACAGGTTCGATTGTTTTGTAAGTCAACGTTCAATTTCAAATTGGATTTCTTTCAGTTTGATTTCAGATATTGGATATTATTTTGGAACGGATCAAAACCACACTGAAACAGTGTTAGATGATTATGATAAATTGTGGGACAAATCTCCGCTAAAATACGCAAAAAATGCACACACTCCAACTCTTTTTATTCATTCCACAAATGATTACAGATGTCCGGTGTCTGAAGGAATGCAAATGTTTCAAGCTTTGAAACTTAACAACACACAAACAAGGTTTGTGATGTTTTACGGAGAAAACCACGAACTTTCACGTTCTGGAAAACCTAAAAACAGAATCAGAAGATTAAAAGAAATCTGCGATTGGTTCGATGAATATTTGAGGTAGATGATGAAAAAACAGAAAAAAGAAAAAAAGAATTTGTTCTTCAAAAAATTACTGCAATCAATAAAAGAAGACCAAATCCCATTATTAAGCGCACAGACAACTTATCATTTTATAATGAGCTTAGTGCCATTTCTAATAGTTTTATTAAATATTGTGTTGATGGTTGCTGCTAGTAAACTTGATTTGATTTTCAAATGGATGGAAGTAATTCCCTCTGAAACGAGAAATATACTAATGACATTAATCAACACGATTATAAGTAACAGATCCTCATCTGTACTTTCCATCTCTTTGTTGGTGGCGTTGTGGTCTAGTTCTAAAGCTTTGAAATCTTTAATCAAAGCTATGAACAAAGCATTTGATGTGAGAAGCGAAAACGGATTTTTGAAAACACAACTTAAAAGCATTCTATTTACAGTAGTATTGCTTTTATTGTTGATTGTGACATTGGTATTTATCGCATTTGGTGGTTTGATTTTAAATCTAATTGAGCAATATATGAAAATACGAATACCTTACTTCGCACAATTATTCAGATATTTAATCCCTATCGTATCCATGATTTTTGGATTCACATTACTATACAAATTCGCACCTGATTTCGATTCTACAAGAAGTATCAAATGGAAATCGGCAATGCTAGGAGGAACAATCGCAACCATCGGATGGCTTTTAATTACATTGTTGTATTCGTTCTACGTTTCCAACATTTCTAATATGTCCTTAACCTACGGTCCATTGGTAGGCGTGTTCGCACTTTTTGTGTGGATTAATTTATCTTCGCAAATAATCTTGATTTCGGCAGAAATCACAGCCAACTACGACCAAGTTAAAAAAGGAGTTATATATTCAACTTAGAATTAAGCGAAATAAAGTAGATTATAAGCTTTGATAAAAATGCATTGAAACAAACCAAAAACATCGTAAACAATCGAATCATTCGGAAAAAATTGTTCTAAATTCAAGCGAAATGGAACGTTTATGAGTTTTTGTGTTTTATTGTACCTTTAAAATCTTGACGTCAAGCGATTATGTAAATATATGAAATAAAAATAGACAAACCGATACGGTTAGAATATCATACGGAGAAAATAAGCATAAATTCAAGCGAAGGGAATCGTAAAAAAAATTGTGCTGTCTGAGCCGAAGGCGAGTTCACAATTTTAGATTCACAAGCTTAGAATTTATTTATTTGCGTAGTCTAGATATTCGTTCGTATCGGTGTCTATTTTCGTATATCTTGAAGCTACCTTTAGCAATATTTGTAGACAGATGAGCGGATTACGAGCTTTTGCGTTTTATTGTCTTGAAACTACCTATACATATTTTTGTAGTCTAGATATTTGTGCGTGATGGCTTTGCTACTTTTTACTACATTTTCTAATTCAATATAAAAGCCAAATACAACCTGATAAAATCTTCTACATTTCTAGGGTCAAGTCCTGTGATATCTCTAAGTTTATTCAGTCTGTACTGAACGGTATTTTTGTGTACGAACAAATCCTCAGCACATTTTGTTATGCTTTGATTATTTGTCGCATAAATTTTTATCAAATCTTTGTAAATATTGTAATCTTCGTCGGAAATATCTTTCAATACGACTTCCTTGAATTTTTTGATTCTGTCTTTTTTGATACTTCCAAGCAAAATTCCCAAATCCAATGTGGAATAATCCACAACACATTCTTTCCTTTGCAAATTATCCAACCAATCCAACGCAACCATGCAATTGTCATAGTTTTTCTTAAATTGGCTAATCATTTTAAATGACCCACTGATGCCAAAATACACCCTACTGTCTATTGCATCGTGAATTTGGTTTCTAATTTTCTCCAGTTTTTTCTTGATGATAATCTTGTCTACGTTGTTTGAAAGAATCACAATTTCTCCATAAAAAACACTGTATACGAAATTATTGGACAAATTATTCTCCAATATTTTGTAGATTTGCTCGGAGTCTTTCAACAAAAATCTGTTATCAGAGTTTTTGCCGACTATTACGTATTTTTCGTCTTCACTTTCCAGATATCTGTACAATCCGTAATCGTCCAACTCATTTATCAAACTCTCAAACAAATACTTGTTCATGTCCTTTTTTTTTAGTTTGTTCTTCTCAACGAGTTGTTCTTTGACGAGTATTTCGGTCATTTTTTTGATGATGTTTCCGTATTTCATAACTTCGTCTTTGTTTCCAGTAATGCCGATAACGGCGATGATTTCTCCGTCGATTGTAACTGGGATATTAATTCCCTTCTTTGCTCCAACGTATTCTTTTTCATTATCAACAAAAATTGTTTCGTTTAGCTTTACGCATTCCTTGGCAGCTTCGTGATAAGTGCCAATTCTATTTGAATTTGTTGAATAAATAATATATCCTTCTTGGTCAAAAAAGTTCAAATCGTAGTCAATAACATCTTTTAATTTTTCGACTATCATTTTTGCAGTGTGATCAGAAATTCTCATTTGTTCTCCATAATAATAAATTTGTTTGTTCATTTAACATTATTATTACATAAAACATACATTTGTGCAATCGTTTGTTATAAAATTGAGATAGGAGGTTGTTATGAATATATTAGTATTGATAGACTCTTTTAAAGGAAGTTTGAGTTCTTTGGAAGCAGGAGAAATCATAAAAAAAGCTTGTGAAAAAAATCCTTCTAACAAAGTAATCGTAAAACCTGTTGCTGATGGTGGAGAAGGAACTATTGATTCATTAAAGGATATTAAAAACGCTAAAATAGTTGAAGTCGATGTACATAATCCTTTGATGGAACATCACACAGCTAGATATTTGATAGTCGATGATAAACTTGCGATTATGGAAATGAGTGAATCCAGCGGACTTACGCTTATAAAAGATAACTTGGATCCAATGAATGCTACGACTTTCGGAGTTGGAGATATGATCAAGGATGCTTTGGATAAAAATATCAGAGAATTTATCATTGGTATTGGTGGCTCTGCAACTACAGATGGCGGCATGGGAATGCTGAGAAGTTTGGGAGCGCGATTTTTTGACAAAAATGGAATCGAAATCTCAAACGGTCCAATAGGAATTATAGATTTGGAAACAATTGATTTGGAAAATTTCGACGAAAGACTTAAAGAATGCACATTCCAAATAGCTTGTGATGTCGATAATCCATTGTGTGGACAACGTGGTTCGGCAAGAGTATTTGCACCACAAAAAGGCGCAACTCCAAAACAAGTCGAAGAATTGGATAAACTTTTGGGCAAATATCACGAAGTTACAAAAAAAGTTATTCCTGGTGCAAATGATACGATTGAGGGAGCTGGTGCTGCTGGTGGTTTGGGATATGCCTTCAAAAATTATTTAAATGCAGAATTAAAACCAGGAATTGAAATTATTCTGGAAATGCTTGGAGCAGATGAGTTAATCAAAAATTCTGATTTGGTTATCACTGGCGAAGGCAAGATGGATTTTCAAACATCTATGGGAAAAACTCCTGTAGGAATTGCAAAGCTCGCAAAGAAATACAACAAAAAAGTCATCGCTTTTTGCGGCGTTTGCGATAACGATGCAGTCTCTGTTAATGAAAGAGGAATCGATGCGTTCTTCCCTATTCTAAATAAATGTATGCAAACAAATGAAGCTATGGATAAAAAAGTTTCAGAAGAAAACTTGTACAGAAGTGTTGACCAAGTAATGAAATTAATAAATTTATGGAGGTAGTATGGACAACGTAACATTTTCAACGATTGGAGCATTGATAGGCTTAGCGTTATCAATTTTTCTAATCATCAAAAACTTCCACGCAACTTACGCACTTATCATAGGCGCTTTGGTTGGTGGACTTATCGGTGGAGGCGGACTTGTTGGAACAGTGTCTGCCATGGTAAAAGGTTCTGAATCAATGATGAGTTCAGTTCTAAGAATTATGACAAGTGGTATTTTGGCAGGCTGTTTGGTTAAAACGGGCGCCGCAGAAAAAATCGCCGACACGATTATCAAAAAATTAGGCGAACAAAAGGCTTTGATTGCTATTGCGATTTCTACTATGATTATCTGTGCTGTCGGAGTTTTCATCGACATTTCAGTTATCACTTGTGCACCTATCGCCCTTGCAGTTGGTAAGAAATCAAATCTTTCCAAATCAAGCATTTTATTGGCTATGATTGGTGGAGGAAAAGCTGGTAATGTAATCAGCCCTAACCCAAACACTATTGCAACTGCTGAAGGATTCAAACTAAATCTTACATCTTTGATGTATGTGAATATCATTCCTGCAATTTGCGCATTAATCGTAACGATTATTATTGCAATGGCTTTAGCAAAGAAAAAAACTGATGTCATAGATTCAAGTGATTTGGAATCTTCTGAAAGAACAAACTTGCCAAGTTTCTTCGCATCAATTATAGGGCCAGTTACTGTAATTATTTTATTGGCACTTAGACCACTTGCCAAAATCACAATCGACCCATTGATTGCACTTCCTTTGGGAGGATTTGTGTGCTTATTAGCTACAAAAGAAACTAAGAATACCAAAGAATATGTCAACTACGGTTTCTCAAAAATAATCGGAGTTTGTGCACTTTTAATCGGTACGGGAACAATAGCAGGAATTATCAAAAATTCGACATTGCAAACAGATATGATTAATTTGATTACTGCATTTAATCTTCCTGCATTTATACTTGCTCCAGTAGCGGGTATTTTAATGGGAGGTGCAACAGCAAGTACAACTGCTGGAAGTACAATAGCATCTCAAACATTCGCCAAATCATTAATCGATGCAAATGTAACTGCACTAAATGCTGGTGCTATGGTTCATGCAGGTGCGACAGTTATCGACTCACTTCCTCACGGATCATTCTTCCACGCAACTGGTGGATCTGTCAAAATGTCTATCGCTGATAGATTGAAAATTATTCCTTACGAAGCAGCTGTTGGGTTGACTACGACAATCGCATCAGTTTTAGTATATTTAATTACAAAATAATTTTTCTCAAAAGTAAAGGCTATGAGCACACAACTCATAGCCTTATTTTTATTTGTTGATATTATCGTTACCTTTTGGTTTTGCCAAAACAGAAATCACTATAAATACTACGCTAAATCCTAATATTATCAAAAGATTAGGAAGAATTTTTGAAATTTCAGGAAATTCTTCTAAGATTTCATTGTTTCTAATATAGTAAAATCCTGGGAAAATTCTACCTATTGTAAGAGCTGTTTTCCCTAGTAATTCTTGCGGAACAAATGCCCCACACAAAAACGACGATCCAAGTGAAACGATGTTCATTACTCCTTGAACTGTGTTAGAATTTTTGATTACGTTTGAAATCATCACAGCCATCGACACCACAGATATCGTGAATACAAACGAATTAAGCATCATAAGATTGACGTGAGTCTTTGTAAAATCGTATTTGTACAAAACACAGAAAAGTATCATGTAAATTAACCAGAACACAAGTCCTGTGACGATATGACCCAGCATTAACTCCATATTAATTCTAGTTCTTGGACATGGTGATACGTTGTTTCTCATAAGAATCGGCTGTTTTTTGTAGACCAAGGCGATATTTGAAACGACTAATATCACTTGTGCAAGTAGCAGGTAATTTAAAAAGTTGAAGTAGAATTTGGATTTGTCTTTTTTTGAATTTACACTTCCATCTTTAATGCTAACATCAATTTTTTTGTCCAAATCCTCATTCGCATTTTTTATAGCCTCATCTTCAGTAAATCCACTTTTTTCGTAGGAACTTACTTGGCTCAGATAAATATTTATCTTTTCTTTGATATCCATCGCATAAGCATTATTAGGAGCAACTTTGTACAAAACTTCCCTCGTTTTATCGAAATCCTCTGGAATTATCACAGCTGCGTTGATAATATCGTAGAAAAGTTTGTCGTCTACGATTGTTTCATCCATTGTTTTTATCTTGGCGTTCTTGTCCAAATAATCATACAGAGACTTGGACAGTTTGGTGTTCGCTTTGTCTTGCACATAAATATTTACATCAACGGGTTTGTAGGAAGTTTGTGTAGTGTTTTTTGTCGCAAAGCTCATCAATACGAAAAATATTATCGTGTACAAAAGTATGGGAGTTTTGTGTGCCCATGTGATTTTAAAATAATTTTTAAAGACTTTCATACTCTTTACCTCTCATGAAAAATAGTGACGCTACGACAAATACAACTGTAATTATCAAAAGATTTATGATATCTTTATTAAATCGTGCCATCGAATCGTAATAATACAACGAATATACCGCATCTGTAACGACAGCAACAGGATTTATTTTGTTGATAATGGGAAGTTTCTCTGCGATAACTACTTTTATTTCTGGAACCATCATTCCCGCTAAAAACGCCATCAACATTGTAAGTGCAATACCTATTCCGATTTTAGTATCAAGACTTTTCTTATTAGACACTCCTATTAAAATCCCGAGCGTCACTCCACAAAGTGAAGACAAACCTGCCATTGCGATTACAAGTCCCATTCTATCTCCAAATTCTACTTTTAACCCGTATTTTAAATACGCGATAAATATTACAGTTATTAAAAAATTTATTATCCAACTTACAAGAACTGATGCACAAAGCATAGTGCCTTTTTTAGTTGGAGAAACAGCATTTCTTTTAGCATTGGTAGACAAGTTCGCTTCGTATTGGAAACTAACGAACAGTCCCCACATATATCCGTAAATAGTAGTCATCCCCAAAAGAGTGTAGAAAAACACATTGACAGGATCCATGTTTTTTCTGGAAATATCTTGAATGTGATCATCCACTCCCAAGATTTTTCCAATATCAGCTGTTGGATTCTTATTCATTATCTTAGTTATCATCGACACTTTTTGCGTGTATGCATTCATAATCGTCTCCACAATCGTCTCCGAAATCCCAGATTTTTTAGTGTAGATTTTATCCATGGAATGAATGTAGGCTTTTACATCTTCGTTTTTATTCAAAATATCTTCGCTATTAGATTCTACAACCTTGAAATATTTTTCCTTTTCCATATCGTTCATGAAAATCTTAAAATTTTCATCTTGCATCAAAGTTTCATTAACAGCTACATCAATAGTTTTGAATTTGGAGTTTTCAGTAATATTTCCAAATGCAAGCTTAAAGAAAATCCCCAGCACAATTGGGAACAAAAGCGCCCAAAAAAGCATTGCTCGCTGCCTCAAAAGCACCTTGAATGTATTTTTAAATGAATGAACAAACATTTTAATCCCTCAAATCTTTACCAGTTAATTCCAAGAACACATCATTAAGGCTTGGCTTTTCAACATTTAAAGAACTATATTGAATATTTTCCTCGTCGAGAAGTTTAACCAACTTCATTAAGTATCCATCACCGTGTGCAAAGTCGAGTTTAACAGAGCCATTCTTGTTTTGAAATTCCAACAAATGTGGAAGTGCTTTTATTTTATTGATAATATCTTCGCTCAAATCCTTCGAAGTAAAACTGATTTTCTCATTCATTTCAATCATATCTTTGAGTTGTTCTGAAGTACCCTTTGCGATAACCTTGCCCTTGTCGATAATCACGATATCATCACACAAGAAATCAACCTCGTCCATGTAATGCGACGTGTAAATTATCGTGGAACCTTCCTTGTTTAATTTTTTTATTCCCTCAAGAATATTATTTCTAGATTGTGGGTCTACAGCAACCGTCGGTTCGTCAAGGATGATTATCTCAGGCTTATGGGCAATTCCACATGCAATGTTAAGTCTTCTGAGTAAACCACCCGATAATTTTTTCGGCTTAAACTTCACAAAATCATTAAGACTTACCAAATCCAACGATCTTTCAACTAGTTTTTTTCGTTCATTCTTATCTTGAATGTATAATCCGCAAAAATAGTCTACGTTTTCGTAAACTGATAATTCATCATACACCGCCACATCTTGGAACACTACGCCGATTCTTTTTTTGATATCATACGCATCAGAAGACATTTCTTTGCCAAATATCTTGACGCTGCCAGCATCCTTTTTCAAAAGTGACAATATGCAATTGATAGTTGTGGATTTTCCGCTACCATTTGGACCAAGCAGCCCTAGTATCTCTCCTTTTTTTACATCCAAATCCAAATTATCCACCGCAGTGAGTTCCTTGTATTTTTTTACAAGACCTCTTACCTCTATAAGGTTTTCCATAAGATCCTCCATAAATTTTAATTCTATTTATATTATATAATTAATCAATTAGTAATGTGTAAACAAATTGTAAACAAAATGCAAAATAAACTTTAAAAACTTTGATTTTCGACATTTTCCACAAAAAACAGCACAAAGAATATACTTTATGCTGAATTGTTTTCGTTATGCAATTTTTCTTTTATCTTGAACAAAAGCTATAAGTCCGAATACAGCCCCAGTAACAATCGCAGGTAACAGCCATTCGAATCCAACTGAGCTGAAAGGCAAAGTTTTGATTAAAGCAGTAAAACCTTCAAAAATTTTAAAATTTTGATTCAAAACTTCCACAAAACTTATCAAAAATGTAGCAAGAACTGCTCCTTTGTAAATCATATCGTATTTTATATGTTCTTCAAAAATTCCTAAAAATATAAGTACCATAATAATTGGATAAACCGTAGATAAAATTGGAACTGCTGCTTTGATCAAACCTTCAACCCCAATTAGTGAAAGCACTCCTGAAACTACAACTGTTCCTAAAACAATCGGCTTGTATCCCAATTTGCCCTTTGTAATATTCGAGAAAAAATCCCCCGCTATCGCACTGAGTCCAACAGATGTTGTCAAACAAGCAAGTGACACAGCAATACCAATTGCAATTTTACCAGCTGAACCTAAAATATTTTGCACAGTTCCAAGTAGTATGTCTACTCTTGTGTTTTGCACTGTGTATAATTTGGAAGCCGTTGCTCCAGCGTAAATCAAACCACCGTAGATAATTGTTAAAAGAACAAATGCCACAAGTCCAACCCACTTAACTAACTTTAGTCTTTCTTCGTCATTGACATATCCTTTTCTTTTCAAATCAGACACTACAATACCGGTCATAAGAGCTGCACCAAGTGCATCCATCGTTTGATATCCCTCTGCAAAACCTTTCAAAAATATTTGATTTTCAGACGCAATATTCATCACTCCGATAGGATCCACAATACATTTTCCAATAATTACTAATAAAATTATTACCAAACCAGGAGTTAAATACTTACCGATTTTATCGATAACACCCGTTTCATTAAATACAAAAATCGCAGTCAACGTGAAAAATATTAATGCAGTTACCCATTCTGGAGTTCCTGGAAAAACTTTAGACACAAAAACTTCGTGAGTTGTCGCTGCAGTTCTAGGAATTGCAAAAAGCGGTCCAATAGTTAATATGGTAACGGTTCCAAGAATCTTAGCAAATTTATTCCCAACTCTTTTTCCAAGATCTTCTGCTCCTCCACCTAGCTTAGCGGTGATGATTACGCCAAGTATAGGTAGTACAGGGTCTGTCAACAAAAATCCTAGCATCGCTTTTTTGTACTCAGTTCCCGAAAGCACACCCAAATAAGGTGGAAAAATCAGGTTTCCTGCGCCAAAGAATATTGCAAATAATGCAAATCCTACAATAATGACGTCCTTAAATTTCTTATTCAAAATATCCTCCTATGTATTTCTATATCTTTATAGAAAATGATTTCATAATTAAATTTTAATTCTAAAAAGTTTTATTGTCAAATTTATTTATTCCGTTATCAAAATAAAGCGTAAGATTTTTACAAATAAAATTTTGTAAAAAAATCATAGGCCACATCAATGACCTATGATTATAATTTTATTCTACTACTTTTCCGCCCTTTTTCTTTTGTTTGTCGTTGTAAACTTTTTTAGCTATACCAATCATGATTGATAATGCAAACAATGTCAAAAGACCCAAGAAAAGTTTTTGCGCTCCACCAGTCAATGTTCCTCCAACGTATGAATAAACAATTGTTGCAGGTAATTGACCAATTCCAGTCGCTATGAAAAATGACCAGAATCCCATGTTAGTAAGACCTGCACCATAACTTACAAAGTCGAATGAAACGAATGGTAAAAGTCTACAAATTAATATTGCATATTTTCCATATCTTTCGAAGAATACGTCAACACTTTCCATTGCACCTGTACTTGTAAGTTTTTCAACAGCATCTCTTCCTAAAGCTCTCGCTAAGAAAAAGCAAAGTGCAGCTCCTGCCATCGCTGATGACCAAGAAAGCATAGCTCCCTTAACCCATCCAAATATTGCAGCATTTGATAAAGTAATCAAGAATGCTGGAATAGGGGCCGCAATTGATTGAAGAACCATCAAAATAAATGATACAACTGCTGCTTGTTTTCCGTAAGATCTCAAATATGCTACAACTACATCAGTATCTAATTTTGAAATCGTAGAGAAAGCCTCATTAGTTTTAGCTTTAATTGAAGGTACGAAGAAATACAATCCCAATAAAATTCCAATGATTGCCAAAGCGATAATTCTTTGGATTTTCCTCTTGTGTTTGAGTTCGGCTATTTCTTCTGGTGTTTTTTCTTCTCTTAAATCGCTAAGTTTAACTTCTTCTTCTCTCATAGCTTTACGTTCTTCTCTACTATAATACTTTTGATATTTCTTCTGAGTAAGAACTATATAGAGGTTGATTAAGTTAACAATTACGATAACTGCGATTGTAGGAATGAGAATATTCTTAACTGGTCCATGATACATTATAAACTCTTTTACAATGTAGATAAGACTTTGAGTTTTTCCTCCTATGAGAGCAATCAAGGCTATAGCAATTTCTAAAGCGAAAAATACATATCTATTGATATTTGTATAAGCAATTCCTAGTATCAATCCAAAAGCCGTAAAGATAAACATTACTAGCTGCTGGCTAACCATCATCTCAAAATTTACGTTGAATAACAAAAGTAGACAACTTAAAACCCCGATAGCTACGCCCGTAGTTAAATAATAAAATATCGCTCTTAACTTTTTCACTTGATACCTCTATTAATCTTCTAAAGTATAAGTTACAGCTACATAAGTTCCATCTTCTGGAAGAACATCAGGGTTACCAGTAAATTTAACTTCGTTTCTCTTTTCTACAGCTCCATTAGTGTAAGTTGTGTTAGAAATAATTCCTACTGGACAAGAGTCCAAGCAAGTTAAGCAACCTGTTTTTTTGTTTTTTGCTCTTTCTAGGTTTCCACCAAATCTAAAATCAATTTTCTTTCCATTGCTATCTTTGATTACTTCGTTAATGTCATAATCTTTTCCAGCGCCTTCCCAAGTTACAGTAGCACCTATTTTAGATCCTTCAACGTGAGTTTCAGCTGCATTGTCTGGAGTCATGTTTTCACCAGGTTTTGCACCGATTTCGATTAAGGCGTTGTAGAAATCTTCTGGAGTAGCATAAGCTGTAAGCACTGATTTTGCACCGTTGCTACCATCTGTATTTACAGATGCGTGTCTTGTGTTTTCTGTAAAATATTTTCCATTTACTGAAGATAAAACAGTGATTTTCTTAGCTTCTTTGTCAACTTTGATTGGATTTTTCAAAGAAACTCCATTAACTTCGTCATCTGCTTTCTTTTCTTCTTTCTTAGAATCATCCTTAGCTTGTTCAGTTGTTTCAGTTTTGTTTGATTCTGTTTTCTTATCGTCTGCTTTTTGAGAGCATCCTGCTAGTCCTACGATTGCTAGACACAAAAATCCAGCTACTAATTTTTTTCTTAAATTCATAAATAATCCCTCCATTATCAATTTTATTTTATTATATCATATAAATTTAATACTGTATATAATTTAAAATTCATTACATATTTGTAAAGATTTTAATTTATGATTTTTTTCTTGCCTGTAATATAATCTTCTAACTTGTATATTAGGAAAATATATATCACAGCATTTCCAATCATATGGTTGATATCAAATGGAATTGATGTCATGTATCTTGCAATGAATACATTCATTCCCATAACAGTCATGCATTCCATCAACGTGATTATAAGTCCATACAAAAATCCCGAAAGGGACAAAAATATAGTTTTGGTTATTAATGTTTTTCTTAAATTAAAAACATTGAAAATTACATAATTAAATACAGCCAAGATAAAAAAGTCTACCACTTGAAATAATACCCATATTCCAAACCCAAGCACAAAACTTGTGACTACCATCGTGACTGCATTTACAAATAGTGACTCTTTTAGGTTTTTTTCAATTGCAAGTATCAGTATGACATCCGACAAGATTTTTACATTCGGAATTATATTCAAATAAATTCTTGTCAGGATGCATACTGCTGATAATATTGCAATTCTAGTCAAATCACTAGTTTTCATTATTTCATTTCTTGAAATTTAAATTCTATCTTGTCATTTTCGTTAACTTTGTAATCGCCGATTCCTACTTCTGCCATTTTGTCGTTAACATAGTACATCCAGTATTGTTTTTTAGCTGGATCTTGTTTTACGCCTTCTAATTCAGTCATCATACCTTTTTCAAAAACAGCTTTGTGATTTTTTTCAAGGTATTGTTGTAGATTTTCATCCTTTTTGATTTCAGCATCTTCTTTTAAGATTTCTTTGTTGTTAACTTCATCCATAACAACGATTTGAACCTTAGTTGCTTCTTTGTCTGCTGCTTTTTCTTCTGTTTTGTTTTCGTCTGTTTTTGCTTGTTCTTGTGTTTGTTCTGTTTTTTGTGGCTCTTGGGTCTTATCTTTGTCAGCGTTACAAGCTGTCAATGAGAACACAAGCATCATCAATACCAATAATTTTTTCTTCATAATCATCTCTCCTTTGGAAATTCCATCGCCTTAGCGAATATTTTTTCATAGTCCTTTGTCATTGATAGTTCTATATAATTCATATCTTCTGCAAGAGTGGACATTTCTTCTTTTATTTTATCGTTCATTAAACACATGTACGCTCCTATTAAAGATGAATTACCTACATAACTTATTTTGGATTCAATTTCGTAAGGCAGAATTCCCACACCTACGATTGAAGATGGTTTCAAATGACTTCCGAATTGTCCTGCGACAATACATTCGTTCAAGTCGGAAATATCCAATCCCTCTTCATCCAAAAGTTTTATAAAACCAGAAAGTATCGCTCCTTTTGCTAGCTGTACTTGTCTGATATCTGATTGTGTGATAACAAGTTCATCATTCATCATGAACTCTCTTTTATTATCCACAATTCTAACCAAGTCTTTTCTAAAATCATCGACAGAGTTTGGATCTATAATCCTACCTCTCTTATTGACGATTTTATTTCTAACAATTTCGCTGATTACAGCAAGAATACCACTACCACAAATCCCTTTTACAGGTTTGTCGCCAATCGTTTGTAATTTGACGTTTGACCCGTCAATGACAACATCTTCAATGGCTCCTTGTTCTGCTCTCATTCCACAGTTTATATTCATACCTTCAAGTGCAGGACCAGCTGCACAAGAACAACAGTACAATTTTTCGTTAGTCTTCAAAACTATCTCGCCGTTCGTACCAATGTCGATAAACAAAGTGTTTTCTCTGTTTCTCATGTCGGTAACATAAGCACCCGCCACGATATCTGCTCCAATGTAAGCGGAAACATTTGGCAATGTGTAAAGTTTTGCATCCAAATTAAGTCCGATGTCTTCACATTTCAAAGTCTTCGCTTCAGTGAATACTGGCTTATATGGAAATTTCCCCAAACTTCTCGCATCCACACCCAAAAGCATGTGAATCATCGTAGTGTTCGCAGCGATATCTATCTCTTTGATGCTCTTTCTATCTATTTTCGATTCGACAATCATCTTGTCTATCAATTTATTCATAGAACTTACAATGCTGTGTTGTAGAATTTTCGCTGCATTTTCATTTTCAAACTCAAACGTAATTCTCGTAAGAACATCCAAGCCGTACTTTGTTTGCGCATTAAGTGCGGAGTTTTTCGCGATGATGTCTCCAGTTTTCAAATCTACTAAATTCATGCACACAGTTGTAGTACCAATGTCCACGCAAATCCCGTAGCCGTCTCTGTATTGTTTTTCAAACTCTGGCATATCTCCTGAATCAAGTACATCAATGGAGCTGTTTTCGCTTAATGTTTCCACGATGACATCGCCACTCATTGTAACTGCACACGAAAGCCTAACTCCGTTTTCGATTTCTTCTTTTTTCAAAAGTCTTTTTTCGGTATCAGTTATTTCGTTGACATTTCCTTCTACAACTTTTATCTTACACTTTCCACAAGTTAACTTACCATTGCATGAGTTGTCGATGTAGATGTCGTTTTCAAGCAATGCATTCATCAAATTGTAGCTTTTGCCGTCTTCTAATTCAATTGTTCTGTTTAAATTATTAATTCTTATCTTCATAATCGTAATTCTTAGATGCTGTTATTATTGATTTCAAATTTTCAAGTGGCGATCTCATACCTATTCCACAAGCTGGAGACAGGATATTTGATCCGTTGTTTACTGATATTTTAGCTAGTTTTTGAATTTTTTCACTGTCTGAATATTCAAGCGCATAAGTCGACACATTGCCCATCAACACGTGATGCTTCAAAACTTTCTTCGCATCTTTCAAAGATACAATTGAGTCGAAGCTCAAGCAATCAGAGTGAATGTCGTTGCACAAATCAAGTACCGGCGTCATTCTTCCACAAATATGAACAATTTTTGGAACGTCTTTGATCCCATCCAAAAACTTATTCAAATATTGTACAGTGAATTCTTTGAAGAATTTAGGTCCCATAATTTCACCAGTACCAGAAGGATCTGAAACTGCGATAACATCTGCTCCTGCGTCTATTTGTCTATTCGCAAATTCTATTAAATGATCTGTCACATAATCCATAAATTCGTGAACTCTTTGTGGGTCTTTTCTAAGAGCCTTGTAGTATTTTACAGAATCCATTATTGAAGATGCAGTGCTAACAGGTCCTGTGATATTTCCAATAATTGGGGCATTTTTTTCTTCGTCCTTCAAGATTTTAATAGCCTCAATCACGATATCACTTCTGGAATCTTCCTTCTTGAAATCTTTTATCTTTTCCCAATCTTTGATGTTATCGAATGCGTATTCAATAACGTGTGGTTCATAAATTTCATTTCCAAAATCGACAACAGAACCCATATCTTCAGCTTCAATCGTCATGCAGAATGGAACTCCGATATTCTCAAAAATTTTCTCGTCGTAGATAGCTTTTGCCAAATCAGCCATTTTCCTAGAATCCAAGTGAGCTTCTGGAAGATAGATATCTTTCAATTCCATTAGCTCTTTGGATATCATATTCATCATTCCACCCGGACAAATCACAGGAATTCTGTCGATGAAAATATGATTTAAAGCATTCTTTAATCTATCTTTTTCATTAATCATTGTTATACTACTTATCTTTTCCAACTAATCGCTTGGCAGCTTCTACAGCTTCAACAGCGTTTTCTGTATATGAATCTGCTCCAATTTTATCTGCAAACGCTTGAGAAATAGGTCCTCCACCGATCATAACCTTGAATCTGTCTCTAAGACCTTGTTCTTTTAACATTTCGATAACTTTACCCATGTTGTCCATAGTAGTTGTCATTAAAGTTGACATACAAATCAAATCAGCGTCGTTTTCTACAGCAGCATCGATGAAGTCTTGACATTTAACATCACGACCCAAATCGATCATTTTAAATCCTGCAGTTTCCATCATTAATTTTACCAAGTTTTTGCCGATATCGTGAGTATCACCTTCGACAACTCCGATAACTCCGATTCCAAGTATGTCGTCATCGTTCATTTCAACGTATTTTTCCAAAACATCCAATCCAGCATACATAGCATCACTGCAAAGTAAAATATCTGTAATGAAATATTCTTCTTCATCATAAAGTTTGTTTGCTTCAGTCATACCTTTGATAAGTCCGTCAAATATACCAGTTTTTGGATCAAATCCCTTGTCGATATATTCTTGGCACACATCTGCGATGTCTTCATCTTCCATTTCTACTACCATTTCAGCCATTTTATCTAAATATTCTTGTTGTGTTTCCATGTTACCTCCTAATTATAATTTCATTTATTTTCTTAAATTTTCTATCCGACAAATTCATACATCTGTCTCCAAAAATCTTGTGATTTTCTTCAAATAAAAAGTCTACATATCTTTGTTCTTCATCTTTTTCAATTGGTCTAAACTCAGCTTTGTCCAAACTAATCAATGCCATTGTGGATTTTGGGCATAAGTGAAAATTAAATGGTTTGTCGATATTTTGAATATCTTCCAAAAATTTCATCAAAAACTCATCGACATAAAGTTGCATTTGTTTTGGCCCAATAATATCAGCTCCTGCCAAACTATCGGAAAAACTAATCAATTTTATTCCACTATCGACAAGCTTCTCAATATATTCTACCAAAGCTTTTCTGATTTCATCGTAAAGTTCAACGATTTTATCGTGTTTTTTCCTAAAAGATCTGAAAACCACCTCGGAGCTTGCCAAGTTATCTAATATAACCAATGGACCGGCCACCTCAACAATTACTCTTTTATCGTCCTTCATCTTATCAATCGCTTCAAACAAAGCTTTGACATGTTTTTGATTGTAATCAAAATCAATCACAATATCATCTACATTATCGTACTTGTACTTGCTGACTTTTCCAAGTTCTGCAACAGCACCCATGGCTTCTGATTCTAATGTAGAAGACATAGGAATACTTCCATAGTCCTTATCCTTGAAATGTTCTACCAAACAGTCTGCATCTTCAAATAATCCCGGATCAGTTATGGGTGTCGTCTCCATTATAATACAATCATAAGTTCCAACTTTAGCCATTATTCACCTCGATTATTACAAAATCATCACTATCATTTGTAGAATCAGAAATCTCAATTCCACTTAAAGTCTTGCTCACGAAAACTTTCTTATCTAAAAGCTCGACATTTCCTTTTGCCCTGACAATACCTTCCTTGTTCACAAACTTTTCTAATTCTTCCTTTGAATCGAATTTCAATTTCTTTTGAACATTGGTCTTAAACCTAAAATCCTCGTGAGAATGCTCATTGTGTTCGTAGTGATGATGCTTACCACAGCATTTGTGACCGTCGCCGTGACAACAACATTTGTGCTTGTCTTGCTTTTTATTATCCTCAAATTCACTTACAATATCATTTGGATTTATCTTTCTGAAATCTTCCTTATGAATAATTGCATGCTTGTTAAATTGTTCGATTGAATTCTTCACTTCTTCGATTTTTTCTTCTTCCAAGTTTTCAATGTTCGTTATGTATATTATATCAGCGTTTTTTATTTGATCATTGAAAAATTCTCCGAAATCATCGTGAAAGCAAATGTAGCTATCGCAATCGACAATTGTCACACATTTTTGTATTTGCAGATTCTCTTCGTCTTTCAAAACTTCCAATATATCCGTTAGCTTCGCAACTCCTGTCGGCTCAATTATGATGTACTCAAATTGGTCTTTGTCGATTTTGTGAATAATTTCCTTAAAATCGCTCTTCAATCCACAGCAAATACATCCCGAATTGATTTCAATTATATCGTCGTTTTTAATCAACATTGAATCAATACTCACATCACCAAATTCATTCTCCAATACCAAAGTATTTTTGGAAAAACCCAAAATGTGATTGATAAAAGTTGTCTTGCCTGAACCCAAAAATCCCGACACTATTATTGTTTTCATATTATCACCCATTTTTATTTTAACATATTTGATATTTAGTATTGTTCAAATAATAACTACTTATTGGATAATTCAATAAATCAATTTTCTATATCAGATGAAGTAAATACTTTATCATAATAAATTTTCGTGATTATTATCAGATTATTTTCCCGTATTTATGTTGAAAAATCATTATCTTAGAGATAATTTTTTATTTGATTAATATTTTTTATTCTATGTGTCCATTTTGATAAAATTTTATTTAATCTAAACGAATAATAACAAACACTTATAGAATATTTCAATAAATTAAGTGATTTTTATATGATAGAATTACTTTGAAAATTATTGCAATTTTATTTTTATAATATTTGTAAAACTTAAAGGAGGATTTATATGTTCAAAGATGAGATGAGTCCAAAGGAGAGAATGGAGGCTTTCTCAAAAGGCGAAGAAATGGATAGAATTCCAGTTGTTCCAGATATGGGCGTAACTATGAGTGATTATCTTGGATACAAAACTTGGGATTATTATTCAAATTCTGATGTAATAGCAGACACTGAAGTAGCTTTATTCAAGAGATTTTATCACGATTCTATCAGTGTATCCACTACTTTAAGGGGAATGGCTGAAGCTATGGGAACTGAAATTTGGTATCCAGAAGACGGTATTTCCCAATTAAAAGATCCAGTTGTAAAAAAAGTTGAAGATATCGAAAAATTAAAAATCATCAATCCATTAAAAGATGGAAAGCTACCAGTGTTAATAGAAGCATTGGAAAAAATCAGAGATCAAGTCGGAGATGTTGCATCAATCGGTGCTGCAATGACTGGACCATTCTCTGTAGCCGCAAGTGTTTTGGGTACTGAAACTTTACTTCGTTGGATGGTTAAGAAAAAGGATGCCGTTCATAAAATTATGGATATCATCACTATTAACAACGGAGAATACATTAAGGAAGTTGGTAGTAGAGGATTTGGAATGGGATTTGCCGATCCAGTTTCAAGTACTACTTTGATTCGTAAGAAACAATTCGAAGAATTTTCACTTCCATATTTGAAGAGAAATATTGCAGATGTTAAAAAATACTGCGGTTCTTCTGCAGGTTTGCATATTTGTGGTGATTCTAAAGATTTGTGGCCACTATTAAAAGATTCTGGAATTGGTAACTTCTCACTTGATAACTGCGAAAGTTTATTGGAAGCTAAGGAAATTCTTGGTAACGACATTGTTATCACAGGAAATGTTCCTCCAGTAGATGTTATGTATTTGGGAAATACTGAAGATGTAAAAAGATCTGTAAAAGAATGTATCGACATCGGCTACGATTCTCCATGCGGATATGTGTTATCTACAGGTTGTCAAATTCCAAAAGGAACAAAATTAGAAAATATTGATGCGTTCATGGAATATGGACGTGAATTTGGAAATTATAAAAGATTAAAGGAGCTAAAAAATGAAACCAAATAAAAAAGCACTTCTTCCACTATTAGTGTTCGTGCTGTTCTATGTATTATCAGGTGTAGTTCTTGCGATGCGTGGAATTGAAATGCCATTTTATCAAATTCCTTCACCTATTTCTATAATGATTGGTGTAGTGGTAGCATTCATTATTTTTGAAGGAACTGTTAACGAAAAAGCCGACGATTTTGTAAAAGGTTGTGGCGACGAAAACATAATTATCATGTGTATTATTTACTTATTAGCAGGAGCATTTGCTCAAGTTACTAAAGCAAGTGGCGCTGTAGAATCTGTTGTAAACTTCAGTTTATCAATCGTACCTGTAAACTTCTTGGTACCAGGAATTTTCTTAATTTCTACATTTTTGTCAATTGCAACTGGTTCATCTGTAGGATCAGTAGTAGCATTGGGTCCTATAGTTTACGGTGTAGCAGTAAAAATAGGAATCAATCCTGCTCTTATGCTTGCAGCTTTGATTTGTGGAGCAATGGCAGGAGATAACTTGTCATTGATTTCAGATACAACAATCGCTGCTACTAGAACACAAAATATCGGAATGAAACAAAAATTTGTAATGAACTCAAAATTCGGTTTCCCTGCAATTATAATTTCTACAATAATTTTCGCAATTATAGGAAGACCAGAAACGACAATTACAATGGTAAAAGAAAGCTACAACTTAGTTTATGTAATTCCTTATTTATTAGTTATCGTAACTGCTTTGATGGGAATGAACGTATTGTTGGTATTATTCTCTGGTACATTATTAGCAGGAATAATCGGAATGATTTACGGAAAATTCGACACAATCATGTTGTCTCAAAAAATTTTCGAAGGCTTCACAGGAGTATTAGACATATTCCTATTATCAATGTTCACAGGTGGACTTGCTTACATGGTTAGAAAACACGGTGGTATTGATTGGATTATAATGAAAGTTAAAAAGAAAGTTAAAGGAACAAAAAGTGCCGAAGCTGCAATCGCAACATTAGTTGGACTTACAAATGTTGCCATAGCAAACAACACAGTTTCAATCTTGATAACTGGTCAAGTTGCATCAGAAATGACAAAAGAATACGACGTAAAACCATCACGTGTTGCATCACTTTTGGATACAACAAGCTGTGTTATACAAGGAATTATCCCTTATGGAGCTCAAATCTTAATCGCATCAGGACTTTCTGCAGGAAAAGTAGCGCCAACAGATATAATTCCATTCTTGGTTAACCAATACGTATTATTGGCGATGATGATATTGACAATTATCACAAGATTCGGAACAAACTCAGACCCTGCTACAGAAGTTGCAGATGTTTAATTGCAAAAAAAACACCTCTTATGAGGTGTTTTTTGATTGCTATTAATTCATTTGTTATTGTTAAATATTAGTTATCACTTCTTGCAAATCCGTTTTTCATTTCGCAGCTTGCTGTGAATAAAACGTCGTGAAGTAATTTGTCTGTTTTTTCTTTCAAGAAGTCTGCCATTTCTTGGTTTGCTTTTTCAAGTAATTCATGAGCGTTTGCTGAATTTTTAGCAAATTCTTCGTCGTATTTGTTGATGATTTCGTTGGATTTGGATTGAACTGCTCCTTGATATCTTTCGATAAAGATTGCTGTTTTGTTGAAGTGTGCATCGCAAAGTGCAGCTATGATTCTGTTAGCCCAGTAGAAGTTTTCTGATGTTGCTTTTACTACTTGGTCTGCTACATAGCTTGGTGTTGTTTCTACATTTGCATAGAATGCAACAGCTGCGTTGAATGCGTTGCTACCGAATGACAACCATTGAATTGCTCTGATTTCTTCTGGCGCGTAAGGTCTTATTTGTGTAAAGTGAGTTACATTGTCACGGCTAATTCCTAATGGACGATACATTCCACGGTAGTTTGGATCTCCGTGTTTTGCGTAGCAATCGTAAGGTGTTCCTTCATAATGGCTAGACAATATTGTCTTCATATCTTCTACAGTGATTTTTCTTTCTGGAACCATTGCCCATGGCAAATCGTCAGATTCAGGTGTGAAATCAGCATCAACTCCGTCCCAAATCAATGTGTTTGGATTGAAATATCTAAGCATAATCCATGCTCTTGGTGTGTTGTATGTGTGATCTGAATGATCATGAGATCCGTATGCTAATCTTGGATTTACATAATCTTCTTGATCTAAGAATAGGTGATGTTTTTCGGACCATTCTTTCAAATCTTTTGAACACATGAATTCTTTTTGTTCGCCGTAAGCATCATCAAAATCAAAATAATCAATTCCCAATTGGTTTGGCATTACAACGTATGCATCATCAGGAACTCTTCTTGCCATCCAGTGATGTCCACCGATTGTTTCCAACCACCAAATTTCGTCAACATCTTGGAACGCAATTCCGTTTGATTCATAAGTTCCGTGTTCTTCTAATAATTTTCCTAATCTTTCAACACCTTCTCTGGCTGAGTTAATGTAAGGAAGAACCAAAGTTACGAAATCTTCTTCGCCAAGTCCACCGAATTTTTCATCTTTTGTTGGAGATTGAATCAAAGGATCTGCTCCTTGAACTCTTGGGTTAGTAGTGATAGTTTCAGTAGCACTCATTGAAATATTTTTTTCATTAACGCCTGATGCAGCCCAATCTCCTTCAAATGTGTCAGAGTTTGGAAGAGCTGTATATCTCATAGGATTATCTGGTAAATCCACCTTACATCCAGATAAAACTGATTCGTATTTTCTAGGTTGGTCTTCTGGTTTTACAACGATAAATCTCTTAGCTGTAAAAATTCCAGAAGGAGAATCTTCACTTCTTGAAATAATTGTGGAGCCGTCAAAGCTCGCTTCTTTACCTACTAATAATGTAGTACATGCCATAATTATATACCTCCTTAAATGTGATATCCTTTTTTAATATCCAATATCATTATACCCCTTTTTTCATCGTTTTACACTAGGAAAATAAAAAGAACTATCATAATTTTACAATAGTTCTTCTGATTTTATTCCTCTTCACCTAATGCATCAATTGTGTCGTCAGTCAATCCTTTTAATTTTTCGACGTAATTTGCATCGTGGTTTTTCTTAGGAATCAATATTATCTTGTCGTTTTCAAGTTCACATTCGAATATATCTCCAACTCTTAGGTCGTATTTTCTCATTAATATATCCGGTATTGTTATTTTGTTTCCTTTTTCTACTTCGAAATTCATATTATCCTGCCTTCTTGTAATGTTGTATCTACTTTATTTTAGCATTATTTTGTGAATTTGAAAAGTTTTTCATATTAGTTTTTTTAATTTTAGAATATATTACAAATATTATCATTCCTATAACTGCATTTACTACGATTGCTCCACCTGGTTTAATATCAAATTGATAAGATTGAACTATTCCCAACATCATATACAAAATACCGAGTATTATCGTTATGCTGTATGTTTTCTTGTAGCTTTTTGCAATTATGAGCGCTGTGGCTACGGGAAGTACAATCAATGATGTCACCATCAACGCTCCAACTATCTTCACTGCAAGGGCAATTGTTATTGCTGATAAAAATGTAAACACCGCATTGATTCTGTTTACTTTGACTCCTGCAAGACGAGCAATGTTTTTGTCGATTGAAATGGCCAATAATCCAGAATATTGTGAGATGGATACCGCCAGTATTAGAACGAAAATAACAGAAATGTTTATTACATCCATATTTGTTACAGAAGATATGCTTCCAAACAAGTACGATTCAAACGAATTTCCACCTGGTGCAAAATCCGACAATATCGCTGCTATTCCAAGTCCTGTGCTCATTATCACAGCTGTTGCCATGTCACCGTATTGTGGGAATTTTTTCCTGATTAATTCTATTAAAAACGCTGCTATAACACAGACTATTGCAGAACCTATCAATGGGTCAAATCCCAAAATCAAACCCAGACCAACTCCACTAAGTGCTGTATGAGAAAGTGCATCTCCTATCATCGATGTTTTACGATTGACCATTATTATTCCTATCATCGGTATCATTATTGCAAGCAAAAACCCTGCCACCAGTGCTTTTCTCATAAATGCAAATTCTAGCATCGTACAAGCCTCCCTTCTATCATTTCGTATTGTGTCCTATCTATATCCAAAGCTTCTATTTCTTTTATTTCGTGAGTTACCATTATTACAGTGATATTGTATTCTTTGTTTAATTTAGCGATTGTTTTGATAAATTTTTCTTTGTTTTCTTTGTCTACACCAGCTGTCGGCTCATCGAGTATAAGAAGTTTTGGCTCATTAATCATAGCTCTGCAAATCATGGCTCTTTGTTGCAATCCTCCAGACAATTCATTTACAGGTCGGTTAATGTATTCTTTCATTCCCATTTCTTCCATAATTTGTTTTGCCTTGTCGTAATGTTTTTTGCGAGGAATTTTGATAAAACCAAAATCCTCATACAAATTCAATGTTACAAGCTCCAAACAAGTTATTGGAAATGCAATTTTATTGACGATGTTGATTTGTGGAACATATCCTATATCACGATAACTTTTATATTCTTTGATGTTTTTATCCAATATTTTTATTTCTCCATCGTCTGCTTTTAATTCACCTAGCATTAATTTCAGTAGAGTTGATTTTCCACTGCCATTTCCACCTAAAATTAGAGCCATTTCTCCTTGAGTAATTTCTAAGTTCAAATCTTTAAGCACCAAGTCTTCATTATATCCAAAATTTAAGTTACTGATTGTTACTGCATTCATTTATACACCTGCCTTTCTCATGGATTCGTATAAGTTTTTCAAATTCATCTCTATTAATTCGATATAGCCCTGATTATTGTCCTGTTGTTCTTTTGTGACAAATTCCATCGAAGCCAATGGTTTAATATCTCCACCCAATTCTTCTGATAAAGTCTTCGCTTCTTTAGGAGGTTTCCCATATTCATAAAATACCGTAGTAATGTTTTTCGTTTTCGCAAAATCCACGGCTTTTTTTATTGTTTTAAGACTTGGACTTTCCATGCTAGTAAGCCCTTCTAATGGATACTGAGTAAGTCCAAAATCCCTCGCTATATATGCATAAGCGTAATGTGTTACCAAAAAGCTTTTGTTATCTAATTTACTAAATTTTTCTTTGTATTCTGCGTCAATATCTGTCAATTTATCAACGTATTTCAATTTGTTTTTGTGATAAATTTTCTTGTTATCTGGATACTTTTGTATCAATTTATCTTGGATACTATTCAAATATTTTTTTGCATTTACAACAGATAACCATGAATGTGGATCGTAAGTTATCTTGTCAAATCCTGACGAAGACCCTTCCATTACAGGTTTTAATTTGCCCTCATCTTGAAGCAATTTACCGTTAGTATCTTGTAAATAATATGGTAGCAAATCTTCGCTTATTCTGTCCGATACAAAAATCCACTTGCCCTCATCTTTTATATTGTAAAATATCTCTCCAGATTCATGGCCCATTTCAAGCCCATATACTTTTCCCTCTTCCACATCAAAAGTGTTTTTTTGGTGAACAATCTCACCTTTTTGATTCATTATTTCCTTTGCTTTTTTGACTAATTCTTTTTTGTCTTCTCCGTTATCTTTAAAAAACGCAACCCTCATAATATCTTCATGAGTATGCCCAAAATCTATCTTTCGTTTTCCTTTTGTTAAATTTAATTGTGCCATATATTGAAAATCTCCCCTTGAAGCAGCTCCCTTATATGTGATTAGCTCCACCGAGTCTGATAATTTCAATATTTCCAAGTTCGGTAAGTTTTCATGGACTTTGTCAACCCAATGCTCCATGTTTGCCCCATTTACAACGAGCAAATCTGCATCCGCTAATTTTTTCATATCCTTCGCAGAAGGCTCCCACAAATGAGGCTCCTTATCCACAGGCATAAAAGTTCTCACCTCGACAGTATCTCCTGCAATCATCTTCACCAAATCATGCACAGGAAAAAACGATGTGTAGATAACAGGTTTTCCTGAAGATTTTTTCGTGTGATTGGAACATCCCGCAAACAAAACCATGCACAAGGCTAATAGAAAACTCAAAAATCTCTTTTTCATCTAAATTCTCCTTTTCAAAAATCAAAGGACAGGTCGTCCCTGCCCTTTGTCAATTTCATATTCCAACCTTATTCTTCGATTTCTCCGATAATTTGTTTATCAGTTGTGTTTGGTTTTACGAAAGTTGGGAACCAGCCTTCCTTTGCAAATAATTCTTCCTTGTCATTACCATATCTCATGTGGAAATGTGTCAACTCTTCTTCGCCGTGAATTGGCATCATCAACAAAACTTTGTATTTTGCATTAGAATCCACAGCTTCAAAAACATCCCATTCTAGCATGTGTGATCCATGTTTTACAGCCTTTTTTTCCACAAATTTGTACTCAGTTTCAGCTATTTTCTCTCCATTTTCTGAAGGGATTTTACTTGTGAATGTAATCTTGTTTCCGTCGATTTTCAATCCGTTGAATTCACATTTTCTTTTTTCAAGATAATCTTCTTTTGCTTTTTTCTCATCAACATTTTCTTTTTTCGCTAAAGTTTTGAAAGCGCCTTGAACTTCTGGCTTATCCAAATAGCTTCCCATGTTGTTCCATTCTCCATCCCAATCAGACAAGCTTACTTCTTCTTTTTTGTCCTCAGTTTTTTCAGTAGCTTTGCTTTCTTCTTCTTTTTTGTCTTCTTGCTTTTGTTCAGTTTGCTTAGTATTTTCTTTCGGTGCATCTTTTTGCGCTCCACAACCATTCAACAACAAAGCCGCTGACATCACTCCAACCAAAGTCATCAATTTTAATTTATTCATATCAATACTCCTTATTTATATTTGTTAGCACGAAAATACAAACAGTTATTAATATCTCAAAATAAATTCGAATGCATTCCAATTTTATTAACTAATTAACTTACTACAATAAAATTTGGTTTTCTATTCTATCTTCCCTATTCAATTTTAAATATGTAATAAGTTTATTTGAGAATTAAAAACTTATTTAGTTGCAAATTACGTCTAATCTGCAAAATCAATTGTAAAAATCATCCTACTAACTTTATCCAAATACATAATAACATTATTTTTTTATTCTGTCAATAATGATAATCATTTGAATTTAAAAAAACTCCGAGATATTTCTCGGAGTAAGTTTTATTCTGTTAGAGCTTGCATCAATATTTCTCTGAATTTATCGATGTCGATTTTAGTGATTACTTTGCAGTTGAATTCACCATTTTCTTCTTTAATCAAATCTCTGTAGCTCATTCCTCTTGTTTCGTCGTTTTGTGTATCGATTTTGATGTACATATCTTCCGTTTCGAAAACTTTTGGATTATCAAGAACGATTACTGAGCAAGGATCGTGAATTCCCGCATCGTTTGATGCGTAGTATTTCAAAATTCTGTGTGCAAATTTTGTTCTTTTTGTTTCAATTGTATCCAAGAATTGAATTTGCTCATTCGTTATGCTGGCTTTTTGTGTTACGTTTAGTCCTGCCATTATGATTTTAACTCCGCTTTCAAATACGATTTTCGCTGCTTCTGGATCGACAAAAAAATTAAATTCACTGAGACTTGTGACGTTACCTCTTGTGATGGAGCCACCCATGATGCTGATTTGTTCGATTTTTCCCTTGTCTTCTGGAAAAGTTCTTAACAGTAGTGCAATGTTTGTAAGTGGTCCCACTGCAATTATCGTGATTTTTTCAGTTGAGTTTTGGATAATTTCGTGCATCATTGTAACGGAATTTTCGCTTGTAAGTTCATTCACATCTTCTGATTCAATCATATCTCTGAATCCTGCAATTCCATCATCTCCGTGAACCGTTGCAAAGAAAGGCTCTCTTACAAGTGGTACTTCTTGTCCTTTTCCCATAGGAACATTTATGTCCAAAAGTTTTGCCAAGCATTGCATGTTTCTTGTTGTGTGTTCGATTGATACGTTTCCATTTACTGAAGATAGTGCTAACAGCTTTAAATTTTTCGCATTTTTAATTGCAAATAAAGCTGCTGCATCATCAACTCCCGGATCAAAATCCAATATACAATTAATCATTAGCACCTCCAAAATTTTTGATGTAATCTACAAAATCATCCACCGACAATAATTTTTCGTTCAAATTAATTGAGTTGCAAAGTCTTTTTACCACAGGTGGTTGGATGTATGCTTTTTGTAGGATTTCATCTTCATCAAAAACTTCCTTTTTATCAGCATCTTTAATGATTTCTTTGTTGGACATCACGACAACTCTGTCGAAGTTTTCAACGACAAATTCCATATCGTGAGTTATCGTTATGATTGTTTTGTTCAAATCGTGCAAATGATCGATTACTCTTTTCAAGCAACCCATAGAATATGCATCTTGTCCTGCTGTCGGTTCGTCAAATATGAAAATGTCGCAGTCATTTGCGATTGTAATTGCTATCGTTATGAATTTTCTCGTACTAAATGGCAAATCATAAGGATGGTCGTCCAAATATTCTGAAAGTTCACAGATTTCACAAGCTTGTCTGACACGTTTGTCCATTTCATCTTCGTCGACTTTTAATGCTCTCAACGAAAAAGCGACTTCATCGTAAACTGTGGAGTTGAAGATTTGATCGTTTGGATTTTGGAAGACGTAGCCTACTTTTCTGGATATTTGTGCAGTTGTCATTTCCTTTGTGTTTTTGTCACCCAACAAAATTTCTCCAGAACTTGGTCTCAATAGTCCGTTCATTAATTTGGCACAAGTCGATTTGCCGGCTCCATTTTGTCCCACGATTGCAACTTTTTCTGAAGAATTTACGACCAAATTCAAATCGTTAATGGCTTTGAATCCGTTAGGATAAGTAAAGCTTACATTTTTAAATTCTAATTTGCTCATTAGTTTTCCTCCAATTCTTTCTTGCATTCATCTAAAGTTATAGGAACTTTTTTGAAAAATCCTGACTTTTCTTCATTTAATTTGTATGCAAGTTTTGAAACTATAGGCATAGATACATTGTGCTGTTCGATTTTGTCGTTTGATAAAACTTCGTGAGTTTCACCGTTGAAGATGATTTTTCCATCGTCCATTACCACAACACGATCTGCGTATTCTGCTATCAAATCAATTTTGTGTTCGACCAATATTATGGTTTTGTTTTGTGATTTCAAAAGTTTTAAAATATCGAAGATTTCTTCCGTTCCCAATGGATCGAGTTGACTTGTAGGCTCATCGAATATCAAAATTTTTGGATTCATAACGATGATTGATGCGATTGCAACTCTTTGAGATTGTCCACCAGATAATTCATTTGGGTTTTTGTCTTGCAAATCTTCAATCTTAAGAAGTTTTATAACATCGGTTACTCTTTGTCTGATTTCTTCTCTTTCAACTCCCAAATTTTCAAGTCCGTAAGCTATTTCTTCGAACACTGTTTTCTTTATACCAGAGATTTGGCTAAATGGATTTTGAAACACAAATCCTACCAATTTCGCCATTTCTCCACGTTTGATATCGTCGATGTTTTTGTTATCTATAACAATATCTCCCGAGATTTCTCCTTGAACGAAGTCTGGAATTATCCCTCTAATGATATTGCACAAAGTCGTCTTGCCGGAACCATTTTTGCCAATAATCCCAACAAATTCTCCTTGCTTAACGTACAAATCCAAGTTTTTTATCGTTTTTTCTTCTTGAAGTTCATATTTGAATGAAACATTTTTAAGTTCTATCATTATTTAAACCTCCACACCAATGCCAACACAACCAATGCAATGAAAACGTAAAAAATAATTCTGTCTGCAGTTGTTTTCTTGATTTCCTTGAGACATGTTTTTTCATTTTCAGATGCAAATCCACGTGCTTCAAGTGTAATTGTCTTTTCATCAATTTCTGAAAGTGAGGATATAATCAAAGGTCCAAGTGACGGGAAGAACGCCTTCGCTCTGTTTTTGATGGAGCCTGTTGTTTCAATTCCACGTGCTTGTTGTGCTTTTATAATTTTGGAACTTTTCTTAATCATTTCTGGAATCATAGTCATTGTCGCCATTATTACGTAACTTGTAACGTGACTTACTCTTTTTTGTTGAAGAGCTATCATCAAATCTTCAATGTCAGTCGTTTCAAAGAATAATAAAAACAAAGTTATAAGCGTTAGAATGAATTTTGTTTGTTCCAACCCATTTAATATTCCGTTAAGTGTCACTCTCATAAATCCTAAATTCAAATACACGTGTTCTGTTGATTTGTCCAAGAATAATTGGAACAAAAACATTATTAATAATACTAATAACAAAACTATCCACAATTTTTTCACGTATTGTTTGAATTTATTATCCAACAAAGCTAATATCAAGCTTAATGGAAGTACAAAAAGGTATGCGAATTGCCATGGCAAAACCAACGAAATAATAACTGTAACTATAACCATAAAAAGTTTTGTTGTTGGGAAAATTTTAGATATCATTTTGCACCTCTCACGTATTTGTTCTTCTTTTCTTTTATGTATTGAATTCCATTAGGATATCTCAACAAATTTCTGTTCGGAATGGATTTGATAAGGAAATACACTGCAAACGAAGTCAAAAACTTATCCAAAGTTTCTGTAAGAACAGTTGAACCAATAACAGATTCCCATAATCCTTTTCCTGTTGCAACCAAAAACGTCGTGATTGCACTTGAACCACTCGCTCCAGTAACGCCACCAAAAACCAAAACAGTAATTGGCGCAGACGTAATCATCGCCACAAGCCAAATAATAATTCCTACTACAAATGTCTTTGCTGGAGTCTTAAACATTCCCTTCTTTCCACAAATCCCTGCAACCAAACCAATCACACCACTTACAATCATGTATGGTAGTTGTGTAGGATTAGTAACAGATGTCACGATGTTTGTGACAACACCTGTAAGAAAACCAATCCAAGGCCCACACAATACACCTGTGAATACAGTTCCTATAACATCCAAATAAACCGGTAATTTTAATGCTGCATTTAAATTTGCACCAACAAAATTGATAGCTATACCAAGTGGAATTAGTAAAATTACCGACAAGTTATAGCTCATCTTAGATTTAGATTTCATAAATTCCTCCTATAAATTTTACGAAAAAATTTTCGCGTTGAATAAATTTTATCATAATGCGACCAATTGATAAATCATTTTTCGTTAAAAATATTAACAAGAATTTTGTGATACTAAAATATTTAATTCAAAGTTTACAAAACTCTTAGCATACCCTTCTTGTTAGGAAATTGTTTGAAATGAAATTTTTCGTAAAATGCATCGTAAGGAGTGTTCGCAAGCAAAATAATATACGCATCTTCATCATAATTTTCGTCCAAGTATTTGTTAATCTCATTCATTAAAACTCTTCCCAAACCATTTTTTTGATATTCTGAATCCACCATCACATCAGTAACCACAAGACTAATCGCCCCATCTCCGACAACCCTTGCCATCGCAATCAACTTATCGCCATCATAAATCGCTGTAATGAAAAGAGAATTTTCGATTGCAGTTTCCGCATTTTCCTTCGATTTTCTATTTCCAATACCAGATTTTTCACGCAATTCGTTGTAATCATCTGGACTAACTGCTGCATTTTTTATAACGTATTTTGTATTCATAACTCACCTCACAAATATTATCTATTATTTTTCTAAATTTTACAAAAAAAAGAGATATCAGCTACATGCCAATATCTCTAAGGTTTTATTTTGATATACTTTCTGTTCCTCCGATTATTTGAATTTCTTTAATTTTAGAATCATTCAAATATTTTTGAACAGATGATGGGATTTTATCTTTTTCAAGTAAAATTATTGGAGTTTTATTGATTTGTGTTATAGGTCCAGAAACCAAAGCATCCACATAGTTATATCCATTTGCTATAAGGATTTTTTCTGCATTTGGATAAAGATATTTTGCAACTTCAACAGATGTTTCAAATCTATCTTTTCCACTCAATCTAGTTATTTTTATTCTCATGGATTTAAGTTCTTGTTCAACTTTTTCTGAGATTGATAATTTCCCACCTACTATTACAATCTCATTTACATTCCATTGTTTAATAGCTTTTTTCGTATATTCATTTAATTCTTCGATTTGAGTCAACAATACAGGAATATTTTCCTTGGCAGATATGCTATTTCCACAAAGTGCATCTACCATATTAGAGCCACTTGCCAATACTATTTTGTTTTTGTTGCCAAATTTTTCTACAACTTCTTTTCCAACTTGTACAGCTGTTTCGTATCTATCTTTTCCTGAAATTCTAGTTACATTGTATCCAAGGTTTTTTAATTTAGATTCTACTTCTTTTGAAATTGTAGACTCTCCACCTACTATAAAAATATTTTTAGCATTTAATCTTTTTATTTCACCTAAAGTATTGTTATCTATTTTAGTTTTTTCACTTAAAAGTATTGGGCTTTTTAGTGAAGTTGCAAGAGGAGTTGAAGTTAATGAATCAACCAGTTCTTTTCCAGATGCAAGTACGATGTTATCAGAGTTTTTGTAATATTTCTTAGATAATTCGACTGCTGTTTGATATCTGTTTTCTCCTGAAATTCTAGAATTTGTAAAGTTTTTGAATAAATCTTCAAATTCTTTTACTTCTTTTTTATCAGAAGGATTTGTGTTATTTTCTGGAATACTTGGAGTAACTGTTCCCAGATTATTTGTGTTATCCTCTGGTTTATTTGGAGTAACTGTTCCTGGATTATTTGTGTTGTCTTCCGGTTTACTTGGATTGTCTTCTACTGGTTTCTTAGTATACTCAATTGCAATATCATTAATAGACAATGTTTTTGTTTTAATATCCAGCAAATCTTCATCTTGTTTAAATGGCAACAAGTTTAAGTTACCGTATTTATCAATTTCATAAACCGCCACAACTTTTTTATCTTTAGGAACAACTCTTTGTATTGTGAAATCACCCAATGCCATCTTTGTAACTTCACATCTATGAGGATTGATCAATTTGAATCTGAACAAATCAAAATCTTTTCCAGAAAGTTGTCTTACATCTGATTTTTCTGGATATGTTGTTTTAAGCATCAAATCTCCAAAATTCATTCCTTTAATTGTTGTGCTTTTATCATCAGATTTTAATTCTGTATTATTATCATTTTCTGTTCCTTTTGGAACTAATGTAAGATAAGTTGCGTTAGTGCATAAAGTTTGATTGAATACATACTTTCCGTCACCCCATTTTAATGGATGATTTGGTCCTCTTTCTGATTTGTCAACAAGTGTAAATGGGAAATTAGCAATTGCAAATTCATCTTTTGAATCTTCAACTCTTACAGAATATTGCACTCCTTCGTACAAATCAATTGGAGTGATTGGAACTCCCCATTCATCTTCTTCCAATGTAGTTGCAGTTACAGTGTCGTATTCACTTGTAAATATCAACTTAACATTGCTGTAATCTTTTGGATTATTCTTATCTTGTAAGATTCTAACATAATCAATAGTGTATTTGTCTTTGATTACTTCATCTTTTTTCAAAGGTCTTATTGTAAGATGATCAATTTTTGGATCAACTGGTTTTGCGTAAGGGTTTTTAGTTTTGTGCCTAATTGGTAGATTTCCTTCGCCATTTGCTTTGAAATAAAATTCGTTAACTTCCTTATCAAAAGGAGTATCTGATAATATGAATTGCTTATTATTGGAGCCTGTTGATAGCATATAGTCATCATTTTCATATACATATAATGATGCCAATTCTCCTTCGTAAGCCATAAATGTTCCAACTTTTTCAGATCTAGTTAAATTGTATAATGTGAAATACAAGAATTCCATATCACCAAGAGGTCTTGTCTTTCCATTTTCTTTAACCAAAATTGGAATAGGTGCCATTTTTACTTTTTTATCGGATAAATTACATACATCATCCACAGATTCTTTTGAATAATCTAACTTAGTCAACAAAATTTCTTCTACAATTTTATTATCGTCTGTTACGGCTACAATTTTACCATTCACTTTTTTTGCATTTACTTTTAATGTATCTAACTTATATTCGTCGTTTTTCTTCAAACGAATTTCGTATTTCTCTCCTTCTCTTAAAGTGAACTTAGCTTTTGCAGATTTTGATTTGAAGTTTGAAACTTTCTTCGTATTCAAGTTTTCAAGTTCAAATTCCAACTCTTTGTCAACTGGCAATCTGTTGCAAGAACCACACAATACATCTAGTTCAAACTCTTGATCCAATTTTTCTTCTGATTTTTTGCCGTATTCAATTACTGTGTCATAAATTGACAATGTTTTTGTCTTAATATTTGCCACATTATTTTTCACAGTATAGTCTAATTTTGTAAGTCTCCCATCTTTTTCCACTTGATATACAGCTTTTACAGATTTATCTTTAGGAATGTTTCTGTGAATTGTAAAATCTCCATCAGCCATTTTCGAAACTTCACATCTTTTTGGATTGATTAATTTGAATCTAAATAAATCAAAGTCTTTTCCTTCCATTCCCTTAATTTGTGATTTATCAGGGTGAATTGTTCTTAAAAGTAAATCTCTAAAATTCATTCCAGAAACAGATGTATTTCCGTTTGCGCATTTAATTACTGTGTTATTCTTGTTTTCTTCGCCTTTTTTAACCACAGTAATGTAATTCGCATTTCCACAATATGAATGGTTGAATCCATATTTTCCATCATCCCATCCCAATGGATGATTAGGGCCTCTTTCTGATTTGTCAATTATAGCGAACGGGAAGTTTTCTATAGCGTATTGTCCTTTAGGATCTTCGATTTTTACAGAATATTGTACTCCTTCATACAAACTAAAAGGACTCAATAAAGTTCCATATTTATCTTGCAAAATAGGAACTGCAGTTACTGTATCGTACTCACTTGTAAATACAACTTTTAAATCCTTAAAATCTTGCTTATTTCCTTCAATTGGTGATATACAAACATAATCTAATGTAACTCTATCATTGATTTTCTCGTTTTGTTTTAATGGTCTTACAGTCAATGATTCTATTTCTGTTTTTGCTGGTTCTAAGTATGGATTTTTTGTTTTATGTCTAATTGGTAATTTGCCCTCTCCGTTTTGTCTGAAATAGAATTCACTAACAGGTTTTTCAAATGGCTTGTCAGCTAGAATGAATTTTTTATTCTTAGGGCTTGTGAATAGAATGTAATCATCTTTTTCATAAACACTTAAAGCTGGGATTTGTCCGTTGACAGTTTTTACTTCGCCAACTCTCTCAGCTTTTGAAGTATTATACAAATTAAATATAACTTCTTCATCTGATTTCAACGCTCTTTTATTACCATTTTCTTCTACCATTATTGGAATAGGTGCCATAGTTACTTTCTTGTCTGAAAATTCACAAACATCGTCGGCACATTCCTTTGAAAGATCAATTTTGGATACTAGGATATCTTCCAAGATATAATTATCTTCTTTTGCTAAAACAAGATCTCCCTTATCTTCCATTACTTCTACATTAAATGGATCCATTTGGTAATCTTTGTTCTTCTTCAAAGTGATTTTGTATTTTTGACCAACTTTAATATTTTCAATACTAAATTTGGCAATTCCTTGTGCTGATGTAAACTCCATCACTTCTTTTGTTTCTAAATTTTCTAATTCAAAATCCAGTTGGTTTACAACAGGAGTCATATTGCACACTTTGCACAATACTTTGACAGAAAATTCCTTTGTTTTGACATCTGATTGCGGTAATGTAGATTCATTATTTACATTTCCATCAACTTTTTCATCTGCTGCTTTTACCATTGGAGCATATCCAAAAACAAGCGCAAAAGCTAGCAGAAAAGCTACGACTTTTTTCAAAGCTTCCTCCTTATGATTTTATTTTGGTAGTTAATTTTATACCGATATCATTATAACTTAATAACACATTTAAAACAATTAATTTAATAATAATTTATCATCTTATTTAAAAACAAAATTATATACTTTATCACAGCATGTTTATTTGCAAATAACGTAAAAAGCTCCTAATTAATCGCTAAACTAATTAGGAGTTTGTATTAAAAAATTTATAATTTCATTGACAAGGAAACCAATCCTCTGTTTTTATCAATTACAATTATTTTGAAATTTGTGTATTCTTTTTTACAAATTCAATTTTCAAATCCATTCCCAAGCCATCAGCTAGTCTTTTTAAAAGATTTATACTTGGGTTTCTGGTTCCATTTTCTAATTTGCTAATGTCTGATTGATCAATGCCTGTCTTTTCAGATAATTGCTTTTGTGTTAAGTTTTGAGATGTTCTTGTAGAAACTATTGCTCTTATAATATCCATATCTGGTTGAATGTTTTTATATTCATTTGCAAATTCTTTATTTTCCAATTGTTCTTTTAAATAATTATCAAAAGTCTTCATTTTTTGTCCTTTCCGTAAAATCATCTCTGTATTTTTTTGCTTTTTGGATTTCAGACTTCAACTTTTCAGTTTCTACTATAATACTAATTTATGTTATATATCCCATATTGTCAATTGAAATTTCTCACAAAAATAAGCGCTATAATAGCGCCCATTTTATAATTTCATTGACAAGGAAACCAATCCTCTGTCTTTATCTATTCCAATTATTTTTACTTTTACGGTGTCACTTACTTCGCACACTTCTCTTGGGTTTTTGATGTAAGAATTGCTCATCTTAGAAATATGGCAAAGTCCATCTTCTTTTATTCCGATGTCTATGAATGCTCCGAAGTCCACAACATTTCTAACCGTTCCTGTGACTATCATTCCTTCTTCCAAATCGTCGATTGACAATACATCTTGTCTTAGAACTGGTTTTGGCATTTCGTCACGTGGATCTCTCCCCGGTTTTTTGAGTTCTTCAATTATATCACGCAAAGTAGGTTCTCCTACTTCTAGTTCTTCGGATAGTTTTTTAACATCGATATCGTTCAAATCGTATTTCATAATTTGTTTTGCGATTTCGTAACTTTCTGGGTGAACTTCTGTGTTATCTAATATTTCTTCGCTTTCAGGTATTCTCAAAAATCCTGCACATTGTACAAATGCTTTTGGTCCAATTCCTTTTACTTTCAAGATTTCTTGACGATTAGTGAATGGTCCGTTTTCTATTTTGTAATCCACAATGTTTTTCGCAGTTGTTTTCGTAATTCCAGATACGTAATTCAAAAGCGCAGAGCTTGCTGTGTTGATGTTGACACCAACTGTGTTAACACAATCTTCCACTACTTCTTCGAGTGATGATTTTAATTTCTTTTGGTTGACGTCGTGTTGATATTGTCCAACTCCGATTGATTGTGGAGAGATTTTGACCAATTCTGCAAGTGGGTCTTGAATACGACGTGCAATCGAAATAGCACCTCTTATTGTTACATCTAAATCAGGGAATTCTTCGATTGCAAGTTTTGATGCAGAGTAAATACTTGCTCCCGCTTCGTTTACGATTGCATAAAAGATTTCATCGTCGATTTGCGCTAACAAATCAGATACATATTTTTCTGTTTCACGAGAAGCTGTTCCGTTACCGATTGCGATTAGCTTTACGTTGTATTTGTCGATAAAATCCTTCAAAGTTTCGTCTGCTCTTTGGATTTGTTTTCTTGCATCAGTTACAAAAATTACAGCACTGTCCAAGAAATCTCCGTATTCAGAAATTACAGCAACTTTGCAACCAGTTCTAAATCCCGGGTCAAGTCCAATAATCGCAGTTTCTTTGATTGGTGGTTGCATCAAGTATGGTTTCAAATTGCTTTTGAATACTCCGATTGATTCATCGTCTGCCATTTCTTTCATACCTTGACGCACTTCTGTTTCGATTGATGGAACGATCAATCTCTTGTAGCTATCTTTTACTGCTTTTTCTATCAAATCATAAGTTTCAAAATCATTATTTCTTGCGATTTTTCTCATAATTTTGAAAATATTGTAATCGTCATTTAAAATGAATGAAACTTTCAAGAACCCTTCTTTTTCTCCTCTAAATACCGCAAGAACTCTGTGTGCTTTGACATCTTTTACTTTTTCTGAATAATCGTAGTACATCTTGTATGTGCCTGTTTCGTCTTCGTTTTTTTCTTCAGTTTTCATAATCCCATCTGTAATGAACGAAGTACGAACTATATCTCTGAATACTTTTTGTTCAGATACGAATTCTGCTATGATGTCCAAACTTTTACTAATAGCATCATCAACTGTTTTAATTTCTTCTCCGTTGACAAATTCTGAGGCTTTTTTCTCAATCTCAGATAAAGAGTGAGTTTTCTCCATTATCATATCTGCTACTGGTTGAAGTCCCAATTCTACAGCGATTGATCCACGAGTTCTTTTCTTAGGCTTAAATGGAAGATAAATATCTTCTAATTCTGTCAAAATAGTTGCTTCGTCGATTTGTTTTTTCAAATCTTCAGTGAGTTTTCCTTGCTCATCGATAAGACGTGTGATGTCGTCTTTTCTTTCTTGTAAGTTTCTCAAATATGTAAGCCTATCGTTTAATTGTCTCAACGTTTCGTCAGTCAAATTCCCAGTGATTTCTTTTCTGTATCTGGCGATAAATGGAATTGTATTTCCCTCATCTAATAATTCAACTGTCTTAACAACGTTATCATATTTTATGTCTAGTTCTTCTGATAATTTTTGTAGTATATTCATTCTCTTCCTTCTCTTTTAATAAACTATAATCTATATTTTAACATTATTTTATTTATTTTTCCAGATTAAAGCATCTTGAGGTAAAATTTTAAAAACCACCAAGCGTACACTTGATGGTTTGGTTAATTATTTTTTAAATAACTTAGCGTTTTTTTCTTTTTCTAATTGTTCCAAGAAAATCTCTTTTTGAATCAAGTGAGTTTTTCTGATGGATCCAGCAATGTCTGCTACTAACATAAAAATCGTCGCCGCTGACACGTAATAAAAGTCGATAAATGAATATTCGATAAATCCTCTTGATGGAGGTGTAATTTGTCCGATGAAAAGCATCATAAATATCGCTACGAAAACAATCGTAAAATTGAATTTGAAAATAAATCCATGAAAATATCCAAGGACTACTGCGATAGCCAAGAATATCATCAAGCAATGGTCAATCAAAAATCCATGCGCATGAGACAATGTGTATCTGATGATTATCATGAACAATATGTAAATCAACGAGTAAATAATAAGTTTTGTGTTTTTTGACATTTCAATTCTCCTTTTGTTAAAACATTTTCCGTAATTGTAATTTGCTTGAATTTTTTATAAAGTTTGTAATAAAATTTACAAAATAAATCAATTCAATATTATTTTAGCACAATTTATAATTTTAATCTACAATTTATTAAAAGGTTATCCTAATTTACAACCTTGAAAAATTGTAAAATTTATATTAAAATTAACTAATAACTAGGAGGCTATTATGAAACCGTATATTGTGGGAGTCGCAGGTGGAAGTGCTTCAGGTAAGACTGAAATCGTGAAGACTTTGAAAAAACATTTTGAAGATAAAATAGAAATTATTGAACACGATAATTATTACTTTGCTCATGACAATTTGACTATGGATGAACGTGCAAGTTTGAATTACGATCATCCCCAAGCTTTTGAAACGGATTTGTTGATTGAACATGTTAAAAAAATTATAAATAATGAAGAAATCGACATTCCAACTTACGATTTTACAATTCACACTAGAAGCTCTGATACTTTGAAAAAAATTCCCAAGCCAATTGTGATTGTAGAAGGAATTTTGGTTTTGGAGAATGAAGAACTTCGCAATTTAATGGATATGAAAGTCTTCGTAGACTGCGATGGAGATGTCAGACTCAAAAGAAGAATTACAAGAGATTTGGTCGAAAGAAACAGAACTATTGAATCGATTTTGACTCAATATATGGAAACTGTTAAGCCAATGCATGAGCTTTTTGTGGAACCTAGTAAGAAATTTGCCGATTTGATTGTGCCAAAGGGTGGCAAGAACAAGGTTGCTATCGATGTTCTTATCAATCATTTGGCTACGAAATTATAAAAAAACCATTTTGCTATTGACTAGAATTAGTTTCTAGTATAAAATTTTAATAACTTAATAGAAAATTATGATTGTGACCAGTACCGATTATTCGGGAATTACAACACATGAGTTTTCAAGGTAGTTTCATACTTTGCATGGAACATAAGCTTTTGATAAGAAAGGTGGTACCGCGTAGATTCGCCCTTTCATTTCAAGAGTTTTTTTATTTTATAGGAGGAGTTTATGATTAATTACGAATTTGAACATGAAAATGTGTATGACGAATTGGTAGCGCGTGGATATTTTGAACAAGCTACATACGAAGATGAATTGAGGGATTTACTCGGAAAGGAAAGAGTTCCATTTTACATTGGATTTGATGCGACTGCAGATAGTTTGACTATTGGTCATTTTATTCAATTGATGGTTATGATGAGAATGCAAGCTCACGGTCACATTCCAATTTGCCTTTTAGGTGGTGGAACTACAATGATTGGCGATCCTTCTGGTCGTAACGATATGAGAAGTATTATGACTAAGGAAGTTATCGATGAAAATGCCAGAAGATTTTATTCTCAAATGACAAGATTCATCGATTTTGGTGAAGACAAGGCTTACATTGAAAACAACAAGAATTGGTTGTTGAATTTGAATTTCTTGGAATTCATGAGAGAAATCGGCGTTCATTTTTCTGTAAATCAAATGTTGACTTTGGAAAGTTACAAAAATAGAATGAAAAAAGGTCTAACGTTTTTCGAATTTAGTTATATGTTGATGCAATCATACGATTATTTGGTATTGTACAGAAAATACGGTTGTAAATTGCAAATGGGCGGTTCTGATCAATGGTCTAATATTTTGGGCGGATACGATTTGGTTAGAAAATTAGAAAACGACAAAGTTTACGCTATGACTTTCAAACTTTTAACTACTGCTGACGGAGTTAAAATGGGTAAATCACAAAAAGGCGCTGTATGGTTGGACGAAAGCAAGACAACTCCTTATGATTTATTCCAATACATGAGAAATGTAGACGACAGAGATGTTGAAAAATTCTTGTTGATGTTGACATTCTTGCCAACTGAAGAATGCAAGAGACTTGGTAGCTTAGAGGGAAGTGACATCAATAAAGCTAAGGAAGTTTTGGCATTTGAAGTGTGCAAATTAGTTCACGGAGAAGAAAAAGCAGAAGAAGCACGTCAAACAGCAAACGCATTGTTCAATTCAAACGCTGTTGATGAAAATATGCCAACAACTGAAATGAAAGCTTTGGATTTTGAAAATGGAATTGGTTTGTTGAATTTGTTGACAATGACAGGACTTACTCAATCAAACAGTGAAGCGCGTAGACTTATAACTCAAAACGGAATTTCTGTTAATGACAATAAGGAAGCTGATCCAAAAAGAATTGTAACAATTCACGATTTTAACGACGATGAACTTATTATAAAAAAAGGTAAAAAAGTATATCACAGAGTAAAATTGGTATAATATTTTAAAAATAAACCCTGGCGATTTTGAATTGATTTTCAAAGATTGTTGTGGTTTTTGTGTTATAATTAAATAAATTTAAAAATATTTGTGGAGGTGCAAATGAAAAAATTATTCAAATTTTTAACTAGTAGAATAATGCTTTTGGCAATTGTATTTATTATTCAAATTTCGCTATTAGTTTATTTGATTTTAAGTTTTCAAAGAAATTTTGTGTATGTCTACACATTAAACATTATAATATCCTTCGCTTTTACTATAATGGTGGTCAACACCGATGTAAACCCGAGTTTCAAACTGGGATGGCTCATCCCTATATGGATATTCCCGTTGTTTGGAGCGGTGTTCTATTTGTTTTTCAGAAGAAACAGATTCGTTCGTGCACAACAAAGACGAATGGATACGATTAGTTCATCGTTTAATAACCATATTTTGTCAAATGGTAATGTAATTGACGAATTGGAGGGTGACTCCAAGTCAATCGCAACTTACATAAACACAACAGCTCACGCTCCTGTATTTTCTAAAACAAGTTCGAAATATTTAAAAAACGGTGAGATTTTCTTTGAATATTTGATGGAAGATTTAAAAAACGCAAAGGATTATATTTTCTTGGAGTTTTTTATAATCGAAGAAGGATACATGTTCAATAATATTTTGGAAGTTTTGGAACAAAAAGTAAAAGAAGGAGTCGACGTCAGGATTTTGTACGACGATTTCGGTTGCATGACGAAACTTTCGCGTAGATATTACAACAAACTAGAAGAAAAAGGCATCAAGGTTCAAGTTTTCAATAAAATCAGAGTTCTACCTATGCCTCGTCACAATAATAGAGACCACAGAAAAATCGTCGTTATCGACGGAAAAATAGCATACACTGGCGGGTTTAATTTGGCAGATGAATACATGAACAAAATCCAAAAATTCGGATATTGGAAGGACACAGGAATCAGAGTTACAGGTGATGGTGTGTGGTCATTTACGATAATGTTTTTGTCAATTTGGGAATTGTACGATGACAATGAGCTTGACTACAAATATTATTTCGAAAAAACTGTCCCAGATGTTTCTGAAAACGAAGGTTATTGCCAACCTTATACGGATTCTCCATTAGACGATGTTCCTGTTGGAAAGGGTGCGTACATGCAATTGGTGTCTCGTTCCAGAAAATATTTCTACATTACAACTCCGTATTTGATTCCATCAGATGACATGATCGATTCCCTAAGAGATGCGGCGTTAAGCGGTGTCGATGTTAGAATCATGACCCCTAGAATTCCCGACAAAAAATTGGTGTATATGGTTACAAGAACATACTACAAAACTCTTTTAGAAGCGGGCGTTAGAATCTTCGAATATTCGCCAGGATTTTTGCACGCAAAAAGTTGTGTTACAGATGACCAACGTTGCGTAATCGGCTCAATCAATCTCGATTTTAGATCATTGTATCTGCATTTTGAAAACGGAGCGATGTACTACGATTCACACATTATTTCCGATTTAAAGGAAGATTTCTTGGAAATGCAATCACAATCACAAGAAATATTTTCAAGACAATTGGAAAACCAAAACCTATCAAGAAAAATACTATCCGTAATTCTGAAAGTATTTTCGCCAATGATATGATGAAAAGAAATAATTTGATCGATACATTAAGGGGATTTGCGATTGTAAACATGGTAATTTACCATTTGCTGTTCGATTTGGTCTACATGGAAAATTTCAAAATTGAATGGTTTGAAAATACTCCAGGCATGATTTGGGAGAGATTCATCTGCATAAGCTTCATTTTGATATCGGGCTATTGCTTCAGTTTATCTCGCAATCACAAGAAACACACCATCACGCTTTTTATCGTGGCTATGATTTTGAGCGTTACGACGTATTTCTTCGCAAATGAATTTTTCATAGTTTTCGGGATAATTCATCTGTTGTGCTTGGCGTCATTCATAACGATTTTTGTCGACAAATTAACCCTTAACAAAAAAATATTGTGTGCCCTATCTTTTGTAATGTTTATTCTAACTTACAAAATAAGCTCTCATCCAATGGATATAAGTACCAATTTATTTAGTTTCGTGGGATTCTACAACGATAAGTTTTACAGTGGCGACTATTTCCCATTACTACCTTGGTATTTTATGTATTTGGTTGGATATTGCGCAGGAGACTTTTTAGATATAGAATTAAATGTAAGAGAGAATGTATTATCTAAAATGGGCAAAAAAAGTTTGATGATTTATTTAATTCACCAACCTATAATAATGATAATTGTACAAATCGTAAAATTTTTAGGAGGATTTAATGAATAAATTCAAAAAATCTATCGTTATGTATCACGATAATTCAGGACAACAAGATATATTTGAAGTATTAGGCAAATGTAGTCCTAATATATTAAAATTATCAAATGAAACAGTGTTTTTTCAAAGCGAAGAACAAGGTGATTTCTACAAAAAATGTGAAGAATTAAAAGATTTTGATTTGGTAATCGTAGTTGGGGGTGATGGAACAATAAACGAAGTCATCAACGGATTATATGATTACGATATGGATCCTGTAATAGGAATTATTCCGGGAGGATCATTCAACGATTTTTCAAGAACTGTCAACATCGGAGCAAATCCAGTAGATGCAAGTGAGAATTTGTTAGATGCAGAAGTCAAAGAATACGACTGTATATTAAATGACGACAAAATCGCTCTGAATTTCTGGACAGTAGGAATGGCATCAGAAAACGCACAAAAAATGCAAGACGCTGACAAATCAACATTTGGTGTGTTGACATACATTCCAAAAGTTTTTGAAACATTAACACAAGACAATTCTTTTGATTACGAAATGGAAATCGACGGTGAAACAGTAAAAGGAAATGCCGTTATGGTATTTGTCGCTAACGGATTATACTCAGGAGGTGTTGAAGTTCCAATCTCCGACATCAGCCCAAGCGATGGAATATTGAATGTATTTGTTGTTGAGCAATCAAACATCGGAGCATTCAAAGCAATGTTCGGACAATCAAACAGCTTTGATTTTAACGAACAAAACGAAGGAGTCAAAACATTCAAAGCAAAAGAAATAAAGTTCATCTCACCTGAAGGATTAGTCGCAGATACCGACGGAGAATTATACCAAAAGACACCTTCAAACATCAAAGTCGTAGAAAAAAGATTCAAATTCTTATCAAAACCATTAGAACAATAAAAGTATAGAAGAAAAGCTAACTCGTTTGAGTTAGCTTTTTTTAGGTTAAAATTTTAATATAAAAAAGAGACCATCTGAGTGGTCTCCAGTTTAATCTAAGGTTAAAACAATATTAAGGGAGGAGATTGTTTCTTGAGATTAAACTTACTTTGTTTATACTTATATAATAGACTATGAATGTGTACTAATTATGTTCAAATTAGTAGAGATTATGTTTTTTGTTTTTTTAGTGAAAACGCAGCACATTATTTTTATGTGCTGCGTTTAGTTTATTTGATCAATTCTTTTACAACTGATTCACTTATTGAGTTTTCTCCGCCAAATACATTAACTTTTTCAAATTTTGATTCTTCAAAAGCTTGTTTTGTTGCTTTTGGAATTTCATTTGCTTCTGCTAATAATATTGGGCAGTCTATTGAGCCTATTACTAAGCTGTCTGCTGGAACTATTCCGTTTGCTATGTTAACTTCTTTTCTGTCTTTGAAGCCGTATTCGTAGATTTTCTTTGCTGTTTCGTAACGGTTTGCTCCTGCTATTCTTGTAGGGTTTGGAAGTTTGTTTTCTACTTCTTTAGAGATTGTCTTTTCTCCTCCTACAACTATTACTTCTTCGATTTGTTTCAATACTTCTTTTGCTTCTTGTGGTATGTTGTTTTGTTGTACAAGTAGTATTGCCATGTTGTTTTTGTTTGCTAATGGAGCTACTGTTAATGCGTCTGCGAATACTTCTCCACTTGATATTACAGCTTTCTTTGTTCCTGTTAGTTTGATTACTTCTTGTGCGATTTTTGCACTTGTTTCGTAGCGGTTTGCTCCTGCTATTGTTCTAAGGTTGTATTGTGATAGGCTCATCTTTGTTTTATCTACTGATTTTTCTCCACCTATTACGATTACATTTTTAGCTTCTAATCTCTTGATTTCTTGTGCTACTACTGAATCTAATTGATCTTTTTGTACTAGCAAGATTGGTGCTTTTAATGCTTTTGATAATGCTGATGCTGATAAGCTGTCTGCAAATTTTTCGGAGTTTGCTATGATTACTGTTTCAGCAGATTTGTAGTATTTCTTGGATACTTCTATTGATGTTTGAATTCTGTCAGCTCCTGCTACTCTTGTTGTAGTTTTTTGTCGTTCAGCTGGTGTGTTTGGTGTTGGTGTTACTGTACCAGGTTGATCTGGTGTTGTACCTGGGTTATCACCTGGTTTTGTAGGATTTTCCTTTTCAAAATCTTTGCAAGCATCTTTTATTGCATTGAAAATTCCTTCCCTATGGTATTTTGCTCTATCATCAACTTTTCTGATTTTTCCAAGACTATCTACATTTGATTTCAAAATATCTGAATAATTTAGCCCTTCATAATCATCCAAAGTCTCCAAAGCCAACATATGATAACCTTCATTATCTTCATCAACATTCAAAATCTCATTTCCGTATTCGTCTTTTTGTCCTTTTCCAATAGTGTAAGACATGTCTAACACATACAAGATTTTGCCGTTTTTGTCAAAATACACATTCATTCCAATATGATAAGATGGAATCGGAAGTGGCGTTTTAAGTTCAAAATGACCTTGTTTCATAATTGAATCCGCCATGTTCCCTTTGTTTTCAACAATATTAATAAGATTTTGTAATTCTTTTGTTAAACGAGTTAATTTATTATCCACAACGGCAGAATTATTATAAGATTTTTTTGCGTATTCAAGTTTATCTTTCAAAATCTCAGAATTTTGTGGATGATTTTTAATCGTTAATTCTCCTTTTTTAATTAATGAGTCTAACTTATATCGACTTACAAAAAATTGAGTATCATGGATGTATTTTAACTTCGCACCCTCAGATAATTTGTCTTGTTTTAACAGCTTTTCACATTCAGCCTTCATATCTTCAAATTGCTTTTGAGTATCATCTCTAAGTTGTGTTAAATTTAACTTATTTAATTCATCCAAAACATTTTTCAAATCATCTTTGTTTTTCGTAGTTTCTTCAGGATTAACAACAAAATTGTTTCCATCAGCTAATGTTTTTCCTTTTATTTTAACTAAAACTTTTTTGTGGTTATCCTCAACTTTGTTATCGTCAAATGCGTTAAATTTTATTTCTTTGATTTTATTCGAAAATTCAATCTCTTTTAAATTATTGTATCTGAATGCTTCTTCTCTTACACTTTCCAAATTTTCGGGCATTGTAACCTTTGTAATGCTATTTTTGTAAAAAGTTTGAACAGATATTTCTTTTAATTTTGTTAATAAACTCAAATCTAACTCAGATATTTTGTTATTACAAAAAGCCATTTCTCCTATTTTTTCAACTTTATCGCCCATAAACATTACATTTTGTGCATCGTTATTTCTAAAAGCTGAAATCCCAATTTCCCTAACATTTGGATAAATCACAATTGCAAATAATTTATTAATATGAAACGCACTACTTCCAATTATTTCAGTATTTTCGCCTAATTCAAGCATTTCTATCTTGTTATTCATGAATGCTCCGTCTCCAATTATTTTTAGAGCCTCAGGTGCTTCAAATTCTGTCAAATAATTAGACTGGAATGCAAATTTCCCGATTTTTTTCATAGTTTTCGGTAGCTTTACGCTTTGTAAATCGTACTTATTCAAACTACTATTTTCAAAATCCACATTTCGAAAAGCATCATCTCCAATTTCATCAACAACATATTTCCCATTCTTTTCAGGAATTACAAGATTTTTATTTTCACGAACTTTTAATTTTCCGATACCAGAAAATCCTAGAACTTTACCCTTATCAAATACAAAATCTTTTTCATCCCATTTTGAACTATCCACATCTACTGAAGTCGTCTTATCTTCTTCTGTCGGATTAACAATGGAAGAAGAATCTTTGTTGTCAACATTACCTTTTGACAAAAGCACAACTTTCAATGCATAATTTTCATCACCAAGATTTCCATTAAACGCACCAATCTCAATTTTTTTCACACTATTTGGAAGCTTCACTTGCTTAATTTTATTATCTTGAAAAGCTTGTTCTTTTATAGTTTCTAATTTTTCACAATTAAATTCTATATCTGTAATTTGATTAGATTTAAATGCTCTTTCTCCTAAATTTGTTAAATTTTTAGGTAAAATAAGTTTGCCTTCTATTTGATTATCAAAAAATACTTGATCTCCCAAAAATTTCAAATTATCTGGTAATTTTATAGTCTTTAAACTTAGATGTGCAAATGCATAATCACTAATTTTAGTGATGGTTTTCGGCAAATTAACGCTTTTAATATTACTATTTTCTTCAAAAGCATCTTGTCCAATATAAGTATATCCTTCAGGAATCTCTACAGATTCTATGTCTAATTGATGGAAATCCTCTCCTAGCTTTTTAATTTCGTTTCCATCAACATCTAAGTTGTTAACCTCTCCATTTTCGCCTTCTCTTTGAGTATACTCATCTATCGTACTACTCTTATTGTAGACAAAAGCAAAACTTGCTATTTTTTTCAAATCCACATTTTCTTTGCTTTTTGTTGGTAGCACAACATTTCGATTTCTTTTTAGTTTTTGCACACCGCTTTTCGAAAAACCGTATACAGTATCTCCCACAATCTCAAAATCCTCCGCTGTATATTTGTCATCCGCTGCTTTGGAATTAATATTTAATCCAAAAATCAAAGCAAATACAAAAACTAAAGAAAAAATAATCTTTTTTTTGTTCATACGAACCTCCTATTAAATTAATAATGATATTCTTTATCATATAAAGAACTTTTTTTATTTTACTATAATCTCAATCCCTTTTCAATGATATTTATTATCAAATTAATTTTAAAAAAAGTTTCGTGCTTATCAATATCTTCAAACACATAATATTGAGCTAGCTAAAATTTTATACGTTACTTTTAGCAATCTTCTATACACAAAAACAGCTCTTAATAAATTAAAAGCTGCATTCAGTAAATTTTATATTCTATTGTAAATTTTCAATCTCCACCAACTCATTCTCGATTTCAAGCATTATATGATCCCAAGAATGTTTTAATACTAATTCGTGAATTTTTTCTGGTATTGGTTCTTTGTTTTGTACTCTGATTATTTGTTGTTCAATTCCTTTTGCTAATCTATCAACAAATGGTTCGATTTCTGAATCATAAGGTTCATCGATTGATTTGAGTCGTGGCATTTCTACAAATTCGATGGCTGTACTATTGTTTATTTCATCTCCTAATGTTTCGATTAGTCCTTCTATTTCTGTGACTACGACTCTCATTCCACAACCCAAGGCTTCGATTGCGATAAGTCCCAATCCTTCATAATAGCTTGGCAAAATGTAGATGTCTGATTCTCTCATTTTGTTAGAAAGTTTTTTCTGACAAGATGTGTTGTGCAAATCAAAGTGAAGCGAATTGCCTGTGTTGTCCCACAACTCAACTTTTGTTTCTATATCGACATCTCCCACTAGTGTTAATTCCAAATTATCGTATTTTTCTTCTAATTTTTTGAAAGCTTTGCAAAGTTCGTACACTCCTTTTGCATGTGATAATTTCCCTGCAAACAAAAGCCTTATTCTGTCGTTTTTTGGGTCTTCTTTTCTTCTGTAGAAAATATTGCTGTTGTAACCACCGCCCATTACGACGATTTTTTCTTTGTCGATTCCAAATATATCGGAGATTGGTTCTACGTCTTTTTTGCTTAATGCTAGGACTTTTTGTGCGCGGTTCAGATTATCCACACAGGTCATAAACAATTCTGGGTTGAGGTTTGTTTGTCTGATGTCGGTTCCGTGATTTAGTAATAAAACAGGAGTTTCATCGAAAATATCTAACACGAGACTGCTTAGCATCCAACAATGATGAGATACGATGACATCTGGCTTGAATTCTTTCTTTGCTTTTTTCAATTGTTTCGTAAATTCATTTGTCCAATCTTCAATCATATCGTGTGTCATATCGCTGTATTTTGTTGAATCGTAAGGCATTTGATCGCTCATTCCAACTATTGGGAAGTTCAACTTTTCGCTTTTAAATTCCACTGGATATTTTTTGATTGTATCATCCAAATTTAATTGTATATCGTCTTGTATTCCAAATATAGCAGCATTTTCATGATTTTGTTGCATAAATTGAATTACGTTTGTAAAATACACGCCACTTCCCGTTTGTTTCGGAAGTTGTGCGATTACGTGAAGTATTTTCATTGAATCATCCTCTTTATTATTATTCTCACTTCTATATTATCATATTAAAAATTTTATTTCTTTATTTATTTATTGAAATAATTTATAAATCATTGATTATCTTTAATTTTTCATGTATAATAGCTTGTATTATTTTGATTAGGGGGCGATTATTATTGAAAATTTAAACGAACAACGATCAAATCTTCTCGGCAATGAATCCATTCCGAAATTAATCTGGAAGTTTTCAGTTCCAGCGACTGTTGGAATGTTAGTTCAAGCTTTGTACAATGTTGTAGATAGAATTTTCCTTGGTGCCGGTGTAAATCAAATGTCCATTGGTGGCGTTTATTTGATTTTCCCGATTTTTTTATTTTTGATGGCATTCGGAATGTTGATTGGTGTAGGTGGCAATTCACTTTCTTCAATTAAATTCGGTGAAGGCAAGAAAACAGAATCAGAAATAATCCTCGGCACGTCTATGGTTTTATCTATTATTTTTGGGGTTTTGATATCAGGGATTTTTCTTTTAAATTTAAAATGGTTTTTGAAGATTTTCGGCGCAAGTGACACTTTGATGCCTTACGCTTACGATTATGGAAAAATTATTTTGTATGGTGCACCTTTTCAGATGGTTGGTTTTGCAATGAACAACTTCATTCGTGGCGAGGGTAATCCTAGAGCTGCGATGGTGACGATGTTCATCGGCGCGATCAGCAATATTATTTTGGATTATGTGTTCATTTTCCCAATGCAAATGGGAGTGCAAGGTGCTGCTTGGGCGACAATTATCGGTCAAATTCTCTCTTGTATTTGGGTTGTGAGATATTTTCTTTCAGATCATGCACTGTTGAGACTTAAAAAGGAAACTTTCAAGCTTGATTTGCACTATTGTAAGCAAATTTTTGCACTGGGCTCTGCTCCATTCGCAATGCAACTTGTAGCTAGTGGTATTAATATTATTTTCAACAATTTCCTTAAAATTTACGGTGGCGACTTGGCTACATCATCAATGAGTGTTATCTACAGTGTTTCACAAATTGCATTCATGCCGATTTTTGGTATCAACCAAGGTATCCAACCAATTTTAGGATTTAATTTCGGAGCGCACAAATACAGACGTGTTCAACACACTTTGAGAATTGCTATTGTAGCTGGAACTGTGTACATGGTTTTGAACTGGGCATTCACTATGCTTAGACCAGATTTATTGGTGAAGATTTTTATTTCAAGACCAGAAGATTATGCAGTCATCAAGGACATCGCAATTCCTGGACTTAGAATATACAATTCGATGATTTTCATGCTTGGATATACCATAATTGGATCGTCATTATTCCAAGCAATCGGCAAACCAAAAATTGGTTTCATATTGACAATGACAAGACAACTTATTTATTTGTTGCCTTTGATGTTGATTTTTCCAAAACTTTTCGGACTTACAGGCGTATGGTCTGCAATGCCAGTGTCTGATGTTTTGTCCACAATCACTACGACGTATTTCTTGGTTAAATCGGGATTTTTGGTTAAAACAATTCACAACGACGAAGAATTTGTTCTCGGAATTTAAAAAAGGTTTGAATATTGGGTTTCCAATGTTCAAACCTTTGTTTTTTAGAATATAAATACTGAAACTAGAATACACACAACAGCCGTTATCATTATCATCGGTAGTTTGTAATCAGAAGATGTTTTCTTGAATGATCCTTTATTGAAAATAGCGAACGTCGCTGATGCTACTACAAAAATCGTAGCTGCAATTTTCAAAAATCCTACAGCATCAAACTCATTTGTCCTGAAAAATCTGTAGATTGTTATCAACAAAACATATCCAATACAATACGCATATAATTCCAACACGTCAAATCTATCTTTTTGTTTCAATTTTACCTCCTTATTTCCCTGCAATAGTCACATTATCAAACGCAATAACTGCTGGTGCTAAGCTGTTTTTGCGAGATTTCAACTCTTTTGAGAAAATCATAGAATCTTGAACTTCTTTTACATTTAATGAAATTGAACCACCTGTTATGAATGATTCCACGCCATCTTTTACAAGTCTTGCAAGTCTGAATTCTCCACCAAAATCTCCCGTAGCGCTGTCCATCAAGAATGACGAGAACGCCAACACTTCAATGTAATCTTGTGATTTCAATTCTTCGACAGAAATATCTCCACCACTTACTTCGAAAACTGGTGATTGTCCCATGTTTTTTACGTTCAAATAATAACTATACTTTGCGTTAGTAACCAAGTTTTCTACGACGCCATTTTTGTACAAATCATATTCTACAAGTTTTTTACCTTCTGAATCGACAGGTCTTTTGTTGATTGATGTCTCCAATGTTGGATTGATTTTCATGTTGAAGTTTACTTTTGGATTATCTCCGAAAAATCTCTCGCCTAATTTTGCAGAGCTGATTTGTTGATAAATCATGGCATCTCTCGCTTGATCGTAATAGTAATACAAGAATTCTTCGACAGCTTCGTTTGATAAAATAACTCTCATATTTTCCATTTTTTCATTTCTAACGGCGCTGGATCTTTTTTCAGTTTCCAAAAGTTGTTTGTCGACAATTTCTTCAATTTTGGAATAATCAATACTTGTCAAATCATATCCATTGAATATTTCAACAGGTTCATCTCCTACATTACAATCAGTTACTATTTCAAATGTAAACTTGTTAGATGGATATTCTACATCCACACCCTTTGATGTAACGACATGCTTGTGATTTTCGTAGGCGAAAATTTCGCAAGAATTTACTTTTGATTTGTAGCCGTAATCTTTGTAGATAACATCGTGAACTTTTTTGAAATTATCTGTCAAATCTTCGCACACTTTGATGTCTTTTAATATAGCATAACCATCTTCTTTTTCTGGAAGTTCGTAGTATTTGTTCTTGACAAATTTCGCTGCAAAAGCAGTTCTGTCGATTTTTTCTTTGATTTCATCGTCACTGTCACTTAAGTTCAACACAACTGTGCTGTCACCTTTGAATTTGTCGCCATTTTCTTCAAAATCCACGAATACTCTTACAGATGTTTCATTAGTCACACAACTTCTGTTCATGTCTACTTTGTCTTTTATCAAAAATACTTCGTTGGATTTGGACACAGTGTTGACAACTATCCAGTCGGTAATTTTTTCGTTTTGTTTTAATATATTTATTAATCTTTCCATTAACTTAAAATCCCCTTTGCCTTAATGTATGATCCACCAGTCGATGTCTTAACCCATTCTTTCCAGCCTTTTCCGCAATATCCTCCACCAGAAAGTACAAGTCCGTTGGAAACTTGTGTGATTGATTGCAATAAATCTGGAACATATCCTGTCAAATAAACTGGGCTTACGATTTTGCCAGTTAATTTGCCATCTATGATTTCGCGGCCTTTCATTGCTACGCATTGAATTCCCCAGTTTTTTGGATCTTCCATACCAGATGAGAAACCTTCCAACAAATATCCTTTGTCGACAGATTTAATCATATCCTCAACAGAATCTTCGCCTGCTTCAAAGAAAGTATTAGTCATACGAGTGTATACTTTTCTCTTGAAAGATTCTCTCTTGCCATTTCCTGTGGATTCTTGTCCCAACAAAATCGCAGACAATTCATCGCACATTCCATGACGCAAAATTCCCTTGTCAATAATCACAGTATCTCTTCCCAAGTTTCCTTCATCATCGAATAAATAGCTTGACACTTCGTCGAAAGCAGTCGCACCGTCGTGCATGATTATCTTGTCGCTTGCAACTCTCTTGTCTTGGTATTCTTTTCCTTTTGCACGTTCTTTTACATACATATCCATTTCAGCTCCGTGGCCGAAAGCTTCGTGAGCGATAAGTCCTGTAAAATCAGGATCGCAAATTATGTCGTATTCTCCAGGAACAACTCTGTCTGCTGTAAGTAATTCTTCAGTTCTTCTACAAGCATCATCCGCTGCTTTTTCGAATTCAGAAATCAATTCACTTCCACACAATCCAGAACTAGAAATAAAATCTAATTTAGTATTCTTTCCATCAGTTGCTGCTGCCATTGCAAATCCTGTTGAATAAGCGTAAGATTGGTACAAATCTTTATTTTTCGATAAGAAAATTTTATTGACTTGCGTAATATTCAATCTCAAAGAAAGTTGAACGATTTTTTCGTATTTTGATTTAACTTCGTCGTGAATTTTTTGCAAAGTAGTGATGATTTTTTCTGGATTATCTTGTTCTGGTAAGTTTTCAACTTCAGTGATTTTTTCTTTTACGATTTCGTCGTCATTTGGAAGTCTGTCGTAAGTTACCCTGTCCAAGCCTTCGACGATTTTTTTACGATCTTCAAGTGCGATTTTACGGACATTTTCGCAAACTTCATCTACATTTACTTCGTTAAATGAATACTCACTAAATCCCAAATTAGTGTACACTCTGATTACGAATCCTCTTTGGTAATCAGGAGATGGATTCAATGAAATTGCTGATGTAGTCACAGAATAACTTGCCCCATCAACATCGCAACCCAAAATAGAAACGTATTTGAAATCAGTTTCCAATTTTTTTATAATTTCTTGTAATTTAGATTTATTATCTAATAAAAATTTTGATATAGTTAGTTTTTTCATTTTCTACCCCTTTCATTAATAATTATAGTAAATACTTCTAGCTATTACAATGAATTTAAAGAAAATGATATCACAAAATTAGATAATGGAGTAAAATATGTATAAAGGAGTGTAGCCTAATGAAAACTAATATTCAATTAACTCAAGAAGAAATGATTCTCGCGAAAAATTATGCGAAAAATCATTCGATGAATTTGGAAGATGCTTTTAAAAATGCTTTATTCGAAAAAATTGAAGATGAATACGACACAATCTTAGCCGAAAAAGCTTATGAAGATTATCTAAAAGATGAAAAAAATAGCAAACCAATTTCTGAATTATGGAAAAGTTTAGACTTGTAATAAACCAAAAAATGGCTACCAATTTTCAGGTAGCCATTGTTTAGTTTATTTCGTTTTATCTATTAGCCATGATGACTTTTATCTCATCTGGATTAATTCCAACCATTGCTTCTCCCAAATCTTTACTCACTTCAAGCAATACATCAGGATTATTGTAATTTTCTACAGCTTTTACGATAGCTTTGGCACGTTTTTCTGGATTTCCACTTTTGAAAATTCCACTACCAACAAACACACCTTCAGCTCCCAATTGTCTCATTAATGCCGCATCAGCAGGAGTTGCAACTCCACCTGCAGAAAAATTAAGTACAGGTAATTTTCCATTTTCGTGAACGTATTTCAATAATTCAAAGCAAACTCCCATTTCTTTTGCTTTGTCGTATAATTCATCTTCCTTCAAAGACTTCACCAATGAAATTTCGCCCATGATTTGTCTCATATGTGTAACAGCTTGGACAACATCTCCAGTTCCAGCTTCACCTTTTGTTCTAATCATCTTAGCGCCCTCTTTGATTCTTCGTAAAGCTTCCGATAAATTTCTCGCTCCACAAACAAAAGGAGTGTTAAATTTTGATTTGTCGATGTGATATTTGTCATCTGCTGGGGACAAAACTTCTGATTCGTCAATGTAATCAATTCCCAATGATTCCAAAATTTGCGCTTCAACAAAATGACCAATTCTAACTTTTGCCATCACAGGAATTTTGACAGCTTTCATAATTTCTTCAATCATTTTAGGATCGCTCATTCTGCTAACTCCTCCAGCAGCTCTAATATCTGCAGGAACTCTTTCAAGTGCCATTACGCTTACTGCTCCTGCTGCTTCTGCAATCCTCGCTTGTTCAGCATTGATTACATCCATTATTACTCCGCCCTTTAATTTTTCATTTATATCCATTAAAATCACCTCGCCTTTATAATACATGCAAATTGCATCTAATCATAGTAGCAAAATAAAATAATTTTATGGGTACAGATGTGTTATACTTAATCCAACGGAGGATTTTATGTTCATAAATTTAAACGACAAAGATTATTTGTATAATCAAATTTACGATTCTATAAAAGAAAAGATTAACACGAAACAATTGAAAACCAATGACAAGCTTCCTTCTATTAGAAAATTATCAAATGAGCTGAATATTTCTATAAACACTGTATCCAATGCGTATTATCAATTGGAAAAGGAAGGATACATTCGTTCCAGTGAGAGAAGTGGGTTTTTTGTAGAAAAATCTGGTCATATTTTGCAAAACGATGCAAACTTTGATGATGAGGATATGATTGTTGAAGAAAAGAATTCTTACCTGTATGATTTTTCATTTTCAGGTGTGGATAAATCTTGCTTTAAATACAAGCAAATCAGAAAGGCTTTCAGGGATTCAATTAATGAAGATGATGATGCTATTTTGGGAAAGGTCGATGGACTTGGACTTTTTTCGTTGAGGTGTTCTATTTCAAATTATTTGAAGGATTTCAGAGAAATTATCGTGAATCCCAATCAAATTGTCGTGAGTTCCGGCAGCAATGAGTTGTTGATTTTGATTAAAAACCTTCTTAACAATCCCGTTTTTGGTTTCGAAAATCCTGGATATGCATATCACGGAATTGGTTTTTACAATAATTTCAACAGTACGCCGATTGATGTGAATGAAGATGGAATTGATATAGATTTTCTGAAACAAACAGATGCGAATGTTGTAAGCGTGACTCCTTCTCATCAGTTTCCTACTTCTGCGATTATGCCGATTAATAAGAGGATTGATCTGTTGAATTGGGCTTACGAAAAAAATAATCGCTATATAATCGAAGATGACTACGATGCAGAATTCAAATACAAGCTTCGTCCTATCGCTCCACTGAAGACTTTGGATGTGAATGATAAGGTGATTTACATTGGGAATTTTTCACGTACTGTAGCCCCTGCGATGCGTGTGAGTTTTATGGTTTTGCCTAAAAATTTGATGAAGAAATTTTATTCTGTATTAAAATCTGAGAGATGTCCTGTGTCGATTTTCGTTCAATCTGCACTGTCCAAGTTTATCGACAGCGGAGATTTTGAAAAGCAGGTCAATCAAATGAAAAAAGTTTACGCAAAAAAATACGAAATTATTTTTTCGAAAATTAACGGCTGCAAATTCATTAATTTTGAGAAAACTGATTGTGGCACATCTGTCGTAATCAAGGTCGATAAGAGGATTGACAGTAATGTTTTGTTGAAAACTTTGAAAGAAAATTCTGTGTATGTCATTCCTATCGATGATTTTTATTTGGATAAAAACATGAACACTAATGTGTTTTTGATTGGATTTGCGAAGATGAGCTATGATGATATCTCTAATGGTATGGATATTATCGTAAATGTTGTAAATAATCTTGTCAATTAGATTACAAAATATTGTAAAAGAGTTATAATAAAGTAAGAATATATATAGGAGGTTACTCATGCAAAGATATGAAGATTTACAACCAAAGAATGTGTTTCACTGGTTCAAACAATTAAACGATATTCCTCGTGGTTCGGGAAATGAAAAAGGCGTTTCAGATTTTTTGGTTAGTTTTGCAAAGGAAAGAGGACTTGAAGTATACCAAGATCATCTTAACAATGTAATTATCAAAAAAGACGCTACAAAAGGTTACGAAAATTCAGAACCTGTTATTTTGCAAGGACACATGGACATGGTTTGCGAAAAGACTGATGATTCAGACCACGATTTCTTAAAAGATCCTATCTCAATGCACGTTAAAGACGGATATGTTTATGCAGATAACACAACTTTAGGAGCAGATGACGGAATCGCTGTTGCGTTTTGCTTAGCTATTTTGGATTCTGATGATGTTGCTCATCCAAAATTGGAAGTTCTTGTAACAATTGATGAAGAACGTGGAATGGACGGAGCAAACGGTGTGACTGCTGAACATTTGAACGGAACTCGTTTGTTAAACATCGACACCGAAACCGAAGGAGACTTCATTGTAAGCTGTTCTGGTGGAGCAAATGCCATTACTACTTTCAAGAGTGAAAAATCAGAAGGCTTATCAAAGGCTATCGAAATTTCTCTTTCTGGATTAAATGGTGGTCACTCTGGTCTTGAAATTCAAAAACAAAACAAAAACGCCATCAAAGTTATGGCAAGACTTTTGAACAAAGTTGCTTTGGAAATGGATTTTAGATTGCAAGAAATCTCCGGTGGATCAAAACACAATGCCATCGCAAAGAATGCTCACGCTATCATCACTGTTGATGATTTGGACAAGGCAATGAATATTTTAAACGAAATTGGAGAATATGTTCGTCACGAAGGTAGAAAAACAGATCCTAACTTGGTTTTGGATATTAAAGAAACAGAAAAAACAGAATTTTCTTATTCAAAAGAAACTTCTCAATCTATCGTTAAATTCTTGTATTTGTTAATCAACGATGTTATTTCAACTTCACAAGACATCGAAGGTTTGGTTCAAACAAGTTCAAACGTTGGTGTTGTTGAAGCAGACGACGAAAAAATCAAGGTTACTTGTTGTGTAAGAAGTTCTGTAGAAAGCGAACTTCACAATATGTTCGACAAGATCAAATCATTAGCTTATTTGACTCACGGAACTACTGTTATCGAAAAAGAATATCCAGCATGGGAATTCAACACTGATGGAGAATTGGCAAAGGTTGCTCCAGCATTGTACGAAGAAATGACTGGCAAGAAAGCTAATGTAACTGCAATTCACGCAGGTTTGGAATGTGGTTTGTTAAAAGGCGTACTTCCTGATTGCGATATGATTAGTTTCGGTCCAGATATCATTGGCGCTCACACTCCATTGGAACATTTGGGAATTGAATCTACTCAAAGAATGTACGATTACACATTAAAATTATTAGAAAAATTAAAATAACAAAAAATTAAGGAAAGTTCTTTTTATGAACTTTCCTTTTTAAATTATTTGTATTCATGATTTTCTAAAACATAAATTAAATCTTCATTAGTTTCTTTACTTTTTTGAACTTCAAACATTCCAATATATGAGTAAAAATCGTACACATCAAAATCTTTTATATTCTTATCTATCTCTGAATCCGATAAATTGTCTCCATTCATTACCGATGATTTTTTAATGTAATTTTTTATATCTTTTTTGGATAATTTTGTTTGATAATTTTCTGATTCTATCATATCCTCAGCAACTTCATTTTCTACGACATACGTATTCTTATCCTTAGATATTAAAATTCTCATTATCACGCCTTCTCCAGATTTCTTATCCTTAGTAGAAATCCATGTCTTCACTAAAACTAAAATTTTGTCTTTACTTTCATACGTATCCAATATTTTCAACTCGGATAATTCATAATACTTATAATCTGGTTTTTTAGCTAAAAATTTTTCAAGACTTTCACTCAATCTAATTTTATTTGTATCTTTTTCCAGCTTGTAATATTTTTGCGTAAAAAACATTTTTACAGTTTCATTTATATTAGCTTTATCCTTTTCATCATTAGCAACTTTTGCTGTTTCGTTTTGATTTGCTTTTTGCTCGTCGTTTTTAATTTTATTTTTTTGACAAGACGATAAAAGTAACAACATCATAATAACAAGTGTGATTGTTTTTCTTAATTTACCTATAGTCATATGAACCTCTAATATTTTTTCATAATTATCACTTCAATTTTATTTTAGTTAAACGATTTCTACTTGTCAACTATTTATTTGTCATTTATATTTCAAAATTCAACATTAGGTTACAATAAGTCTACAATTGTGATTTGTTCAAAATCATTTGCCGAAATCTGTTATAATATTATTGTCAGGGGGAATTTATGAAAAAGAAATTTACATTAGTGTTATTATCACTACTTATGGTAATAACTTTAAGCGCTTGCTCTCAAGCAAAAGAAAAAGTAAGCCTATTAAACGATTTTAGAAAAACAACTGAATGGAAGAACCAATCTTATGAATTCAAGAATGAAACTTCCAAGCTAAAAGAAATCAAAGTCAAAGCAACACAAGACAAAACAACAGGAGTTGCAATGGCAACTGTTACAAGCGATGTAGCTCAATTAGCTGGTCAAGGAAACAACTTGGGTGAACTTCACTTTGCAATCCAAGATGGAAAAGCGTACTTGAATTACGATGCATTTGCTAACAATCTTCCACCAAAAATGAAGGAAGCTTTGATTCAAAAAAACTTGTACTTCAATGTTACACAAATTTTGCAAAAATTAACTGAGCAAAATTTCCAAGCGACAACTGTAAGAGATTTCACTGTGTTCATGCCACTTTTATCATCAAATACAAAATTCCAAGTTAGAATCGCAAAAGACTTTGTAATCGACAACAAGGAATTAACTGTTAAAGAAGATGGCAACCACAAATACTCTGTGAATTTGACTGGCGAACAATGGGCAAAAGTCATGGAATATTCAAGAAAAACTTTATTGAAAAACTTCAAAGAATACGCCAAACTTGCCAAGGGAAGTGACCTTACAGACCAAGAACAACAAAAAATCCAAGAAATTGAAAATAATTTAAAATCAGACCAATCTAAAAAAGAATTCGAAGAAAAAATGAACACATTAAAGACAACTAACAAAGACGATAAGTTCAATTTAACATTTGAATTCAAGGACAAATCATACGATGTTAGCTTAAAATCAACTCCAAAATCAAAAGATACAGAAAGCATTAACATCTCAATAACTTCAAAAGAAGACACATCAATTAATAATCCAAAAGTTCAAGTGGATAATGGTCCTTTCGAATTTATGCAACAATTTTTGAATGTAAAATAGAAATTAAAAAAATCCCGAAATTCAAACGAGTTTCGGGATTTTTGTGTTTATTTGTATAATTCTTGTAGTAAATTATCCAATCTAACTAATGCGTCTTTTACGACTTTTGTAGGAGCTGCAACGTTAAATCGTACAAATCCATCGCATTCTCCGAAAAATCTTCCGTCAGTGAATACCAAATCAGCTTTTTCACCCAATGTTTTAAGCAAATCGTCGCTGTTCAATCCTAAACATCTGAAATCCATCCACATAACATAAGTTGCTTGAAGGTGATTTACTATGATTTTAGGGTATTTTTCTTGGAAGAAATCGTAGACGATTTTTTGGTTAGTATCTATAACATTGATTAATTCGTCAAGCCAGTCTTCAGCTTCGTCAAAAGCCAATTGTGTAGCTTCAAGTCCCATAACATTGACAGCGTTGCTTCTCATAATATCCAAAGTCTTCTTGTATTGAGCCATCATTTCGGAATCGGAAATAATTGTATATCCACAGCAAAGTCCTGCCAAGTTAAAAGCTTTTGTAGAAGATTGACACACAACTGTTTTTTCGATTAATTTTCTATCCAAAGAAAGCACAGATGTGTGAGTGTTTCCCGGCATAACAATATCTTGCCAAATCTCATCAACCACAACAATCACATCATTATCATTCGCAATCTTGATTACTTTTTCCAAATCATCCTTGCTCCACAAAATTCCACCCGGATTATGAGGATTACAAAGAATAACCATTTTGTTTTCAGACTTTTTACATTCTGATTCAAATTTTTCAAAATCAATTGAATAATTGTTGCGTTGGTCTGAAATCAAAGGAACATCTGTCATAACTCTTTCATTAAATTCAATGGCAAATCTGAATGGACCATACACTGGTCTCATAATCATTACAGAATCGCCTTTTTTAGTGAAAGCACTTACTGCAGCAAAAAATCCATCTACAACAGTTGGAACTTCGACAATCCATTCTTTTTTTATATCTGCATTGTGGCGTTTCTTGTCCCAATTTATGATGCTATTGTAAAATCTGTCTGTAGGAGAGCAATATCCCAAAACCAAATTATCTAAGCGTTTTTTCAAACCTTCGATAATTTCTGGTGCGTTTTTGAATTCCATATCTGCAACGCTAAATGGAACTACATCTTTTTTCATATTCGGAAATTGTTCGCTTCTTACAGCCCATTTTCTAGATCCCATTTCGTTTCTGTCACTAATCGTTTCAAAATCGTATTTCATCATAATCTCCTTATTATAAATTAATCATTCCTTTTTCAGTATAACACAAGACAACAAAAAAAGAGGATACAATCCCCTTTTATGTCAAATTATTCTGTTAATTCAGATGTACAATGTGGACATCTTGTAGCAGTAATGTCGATTTCACTCTTGCAATATGGGCAAGTTTTTGTTGTTGGATCAGCTTCCGGTTCTTTATGCAAAGCATCGCGACCTTTATTGATAGCTTTAACCATCAAGAAAACTACGAATGCAATTATAATAAATTTAACCAAAGCATCCAAGAACAAACCGTATTGTAACTTAACTCCTGCAACAGTTGCTGCCATTTCTTTCATATCAATTCCTGCAGTTGCAGCCCCAATCAAAGGTGCTATAAGTCCATTAATAAGTCCATCTACCATTTCCTTAACAGCAGCACCCATGATAACGGCAACTGCCAAATCCATTACATTACCTTCAGTAATGAATTTCTTAAACTCTTTGAACATAATACCCCCTATAAAATCTATTCATTCATTAAATTCATTTTTTCCTTTTGTAAATTATACACTTCTTTTTTCAATTGCTTAATAGCAGCGTCGCAATTTCTCTTGTTATTGAGAATTTGCATTTGAATTACAGAGTCAAAAAGCTTATTATCAAAATAATCCGCCAAGAAAAACGTGTTCTTGTATCTGAAACCAACACTTGGTTTCTTGTCCAAATCAATCATAATATTATTGAACTTTCTAATCGCCAAATCAGCCTTCTTCGCTTGATTCTTCGCCTTTTTTAAATTCGATCTTTTAATCATAGTAGTAATAGTCTTACCCTTGAAAATATCGAAAATTCCCCATCCTGATGCTGTACCCAAATAAGATTGCACCTCATTCAAGCTAGCTATCGCAATTTCTCCAAGCTTAATAGCTTCGTTTATATTATATAATCTAGATCCTACTTTTGCTCTTAACATAATAATCTTCCTTTCCTTTATTATTTATACCCTTAAATAATAATTTTAAGCAAATGAAAAATCAAATAAAATTTATATTTTATTAATCAAGCAAAAATCAACCACCGAAGTGATTGACATATATAAAAAATATAGCAAACCTTTCATGCTAAGAATATCATACGGAAAAAATTGTCAAGATTTCAAATCGAATAAATCCGTCAAAATCGGACTGCGTAAGCTTCAGCGTGCTTGCGATTTTAGGATTTTGAGATTTAGAAATCATCAATTTTTGAAGTCTAGATATTCGTATATGATGGTTTGCTATCCATAATCAACCACTGACGTGATTGATTTCTCATTTATTTGTATTTTTGTTGTTGTTTATTAATCAATTCCACATCTTCAAAGTAGTTGATTCCCATTGCAGCTTTTACTTTCTTCAAAGTTTCTGCTCCAACTTCTCTGGCATCTTCTGATCCTTTTAACAACATATCGAAGATTTCTGGAATGTTTTGTTCGTAGTGTTTTCTTTTTTCTCTGATTGGAGATAATTCTTTTTGCAAAATATTGTTCAAGAATTTTTTGATTTTGACATCGCCAAGTCCACCACGTCTGTAATGATCTTTTAATTCGTCCAAATTTTTGTAATCTGGAAGAAATTCTGAGAAATCATCGTCTGTACAGAAAGCGTCCAAATAAGTGAACACTGTATTTCCTTCAACTTTTCCAGGATCTGTAATTTGAATGTGGTTAGGATCTGTGAACATACTCATTACTTTTGATTTGACATCTTTTTCAGAATCCGACAAATAAATACAGTTACCCAATGATTTACTCATTTTCGCTTTGCCATCTAATCCTGGAAGTCTGGAACAGATTTTATTGTCAGGAATTACAGCTTTTGGTTCAACCAAAACTTCTGAGTAATAATTGTTAAATGTTCTGACAATTTCACGTGTTTGTTCCAACATTGGAAGCTGGTCTTCTCCAACAGGAACTATATTTGCATTGAAAAGCGTGATATCAGCTGCTTGGCTGATTGGATAAGTCAAAAATCCAACAGGAATGCTCGCTCCAAATTCTTTTTGTTTGATTTCTGCTTTAACTGTAGGATTTCTTTCGAGTCTTGAAAGTGTAACTAAGTTCATATAATAAAACATCAATTCTGTTAGTTGTTCAACGTGTGATTGCACGAATATCGTAACTTTATTAGGATCAATCCCACAACTTAGATAATCAAGCGCAACTTCAATGATATTGTCACGGACTTTGTCTGGATTGTTAAAATTGTCAGTCAAAGCTTGCGCGTCGGCAATCATGACATACATCTTGTCGAAATCCCCTTTGTTTTGCATGATAACTCTGTTTTTTAATGAGCCTACGTAATGACCCAAATGTAATTTTCCTGTTGGTCTGTCACCTGTAAGTATTATATTTCCCATTTTTACTCCTTGTTAAAAATTTTCTCGTAATGTTGATTTGCTCTGTTCAATTTGGATATTATTTTGTCTTTTCTTGGATAATTTATCTCTGAATTAAGGACTTGTTTAACTGGAACTACGACATATCTTGTAGTCACACTATCTGTGTATTTGTCTAGATAGTATGGCTTGTTTTCGAAACTTTTTACAGTTGTCTTGTCCCCAATTTTCTCAATTTTAATATCCGAGTACACTCCAATCTCTACACCGTAATATTGTCCGTAGGATTCTCTTTGATCTGAAACTAGATTTCCCATTGAATAAACACAATATGATTTTTTGCCGTCGTTTTCAATAACATCAGCATTTTGTATTGTGTGCGGATGCGATCCTATCACCAAGTCAACTCCCATATCTGAAAGTTTCTTGAACGTGTTTTTCTGATAAGAGTTAGGATAATCAGAATATTCCTCTCCCCAATGCATGTAGCACATTATCACATCTGCGTGATTTTGCTTTAAATAATCCACATCTTTTTGGATTTGTTCCATATTTATTAAATTTACCGCAGTATCTCGTCCAGAATTAAGCATAGAATTTTCAAATCCATTGAGCATTTGTGTATATGAAAAAAATCCAACCTTTATCCCTTTCACATCAATGATAAGTGGATTGGTCGATTCGTTCTCCTTGAACGTTCCAGTTCTTTTCAAACCGTATTTTTCAATTGTATTAATTGTGTGGTCAATCCCTTTTAGTCTTCTATCGTAAGAATGATTATTGGCAGTGCTCACCACATCAAATCCTGTATCTTTTAGAGCTTTTACAACATTTTCGTGCGTTGCAAATTCTGGATAACCACTCATGTCTGATTCATTCTTCGCAATAGTCGTTTCCAAATTGACTATGGATAAATCACTCTTACCCACAATATCTTTAATAACCGCAAAAGAATCCGTAAAATCATAATTTGTAGCTTTTGCTTGGCGAATTTGAGTTATGTGATTCATATAATCGCCCCAACAAGTTATGGTTATCTCTGTCTTTTTCAGATTTTTATTTTCTTTTTCGTTATCTGATTTTTTATTTGATTTTTCTTCTGATTTTGTCACATTTTTCACTTGAGAACTTTTTTGTGATGGTTGAATTGGAGATTTCCCAGAAATCTCTGAATATCTAAAGCCAATCACACTAACTAAAATCACTATAAGAAAAGCCAATGCAATAGTTGTCTTTTTTCCCTTCATTTTATCCTCACTTATGATATGGCAAATTGTTAATTATTCTGAAACTTCGGTAAATTTGTTCCAACAAAATCAACCTCATCAGTTGATGTGGAAATGTAAACTTGGAAAAAGAAAGCGCATAATCGCTCCTGTCAAGCACACTTTTCCCCAGTCCCAAAGATCCGCCGATAACAAAACAAATATTAGAATGACCTTGTACAGTTAAATTTTCAATCTTGGCGGCTAATTTTTCGCTAGTAAGTTGATTTCCCAAAATCTCAAGCGTAATCACGTAGTGATTATCCTTGATTTTCGACAAGATTTTCTCCGCTTCCTTGTCCTTCACAATCTCCTTTTCACTGTCGGACAAATTCTCTGCAGCACTCAAATCATCAACCTCAATTATGTTTAGCTTGCAGTGTGCAGATAATCTTTTCGAAAATTCAGCAATGCCTAGTTTTATGTATTTTTCCTTAACCTTACCCACCGAAATAATATCGATATTCAAAATAATCACAACCTTTTTACTTTAATAAGTATATCATATATTGATTAGGAGTATAAAATAATAATTTTTTACGCAAATAAAAAACCCACAGACAAAAATCTGTGGGAATAATTTCGATATAACTATCTCTTACTGAATTGTGGAGATTTACGAGCTTTTTTAAGACCGTATTTCTTTCTTTCCTTTTTACGAGGGTCTCTAGTTAAGAAACCTGCTCTTTTTAATTCAGCTCTGTAGTCTGGGTCAACTTCTAATAAAGCACGAGCAACACCATGTCTAATAGCACCTGCTTGACCAGTGTATCCGCCACCTTTTACATTAACAGTAACATCATAGCTTTCAGTGTTGTTTGTTAATTCCAAAGCTTCCTTAGCTATAACTCTTAATGTATCGAAGTTAAAGTATTCACTTATATCTTTTTTGTTAATTGTGAATTTTCCACTTCCTGGTACTAAAGTAACTCTAGCAACAGAAGTTTTTCTTCTACCAGTTCCTTGATATCTATTATTAGCCATTTAATTACCTCCTACTTAATTTCCAAAACTTCAGGGTTTTGAGCGATGTGATCGTGATCAGCGCCTCTGTAAACTCTTAATTTTTTAGCCATTTGACGTCCTAAAGAGTTGTGAGGAAGCATGCCAACGATAGCATGAGTTACAGCTCTTTCTGGGTCTTTTTGCATTAAGTCTTTGTAGGTAATTGATTTAAGACCACCAGCGTATCCTGTGTAATGTCTTAATTCTTTTTGTTCTAATTTCTTACCTGTTAATTTAACTTTTTCTGCGTTAATTACAATTACGTAATCTCCAACATCCGCATTAGGAGTAAACATTGGTTTGTTTTTTCCCCTTAAAATAGAAGCAACTTCAGTAGATAATCTACCTAAAACAACATCTGTTGCATCTACTACATACCATTTTCTTTGGATGTCATCTTTCTTAGGTATATAAGTTTTCATTCAATTCATCCTTTCCTTTATTTACAATATTTGGCTACTTGGACATCGCTGCCAAAAAGCGATTGTTTTCTCACCGGGAATTTAGACACGTCGCACACCCGGCCATCGGCGACTTTCTGTATTGTATAAAAGGAAATGACTCCTTTTACATACCAAAATATTATATACTCTCTTGATTCAATTGTCAACTATTTTATCGTAAAACACAGCCACACGCATTCATCACTTGTGCTTTTTACTTCGTGAACTACATTTTTAGGAATAAAATACGTATCCATCTCTTTGAGTCTTACATCTTTTCCTTCGACATTTAACATTGCCTCACCCTTAATTATGACAACAAATTCATCAAAATCCTGATTATATGGTCCTGATGTTTCGTTTTTCGATTGGATTCTGTGAATGTCAAACTTTTCATTTCTAACAATTGTATCCTTAATAATATGATTCTCATCAAAATTCAAATCTTCAAGTAAATTCATAAAATTCTCCTAGTATATTTTTATAATTTCCCCAAAACTCATCACAAAAATCTTCACGTCCACATCAATTCTCTCAATAATATCCATCGCATTTTCAATGTCTTGTTTTGTGTCTGCCTTGTTCAAAATCAAAAACTTTTTCGCATCGTAAGAATTTTTGAACAGACCACAATTAGAATTGATGATTTCAGCGTAGCTTTTTGTTGTCAAAGTCTTGGGATTTCCAATAATTTTCTCCATAAAATCAACTCTGTGGCAAAATCTTTCATCAAAAGGCTTGTCCACACTATCTAGTCCCATCACACCAACGCAGTGCGTGATGTTTTTAGGATTTACAGGTTCATCTTCACGAGGAGCTTTAATAGGTCTTGTCTTTGCCCCATCCGTTTCCAAAATTATATTGGAAAACAAACCATCAAGAAAAATTTTGTCGAAAAATTCAGGTTCAAATCCGATTTCTTTTGTATCTGTACGTGATTTCGATGCGAAATATATTTTCCCATCTACAATTTTCATTTTCTCATTGAATGTGTACAAATAATCAAATTTATCCTCACTCGCAATCCCCATTTTAGTAGTCGTACTCACTAGAGATGCTTCATTCATCGATTTGAACTCATTTGCAAGCAAAAAAACGCTCGAAGTTTTCCCGCCAGCACCTTGAACAGCTATCATGTTTTTATCATTCAAATTCATAAACTCTAACATAATATCACCATTTTTATTATCTCACAAAATTTTCAAATACAAAACCCAATTGAAAATCCTCATAAATGATTTATAATTAATATATAATAATATATTAAGGAAGGCATTTATGAAAATAGGATTCAGAACACCAAGCTTGAAGAAATCATTCAAAGCAAGAACAACATCCAAGTACAAAAGACAACTAAAGTCTGCAATTGACCCAACTTACGGCAAAAAAGGAGTTGGCTGGTTTAAAAACCCCAAAAAAGCACTTTACAACAAGATTTATAACAAAACAACAAGAAGTATATTTGATATTTTCAAGTAATTTAACGTAAAACAGAGGTACACATGAAAAAATTTCTAAAATTATTTGGCATAGCATTTGCAATCGGGATAGTCATGCTGATCATAAGCCTTGTCTTCAAAATCGACGACAAAGTAATGCTCAAATATTATTGGATAATCGGCGGAGTTGTCTTGGCAGTCATTTTAATAATCAACACAATTTATTACTCCTACAAAACAAACGAATTGAAACACTCAATGAAACTGTTCGAAGAAATGAAATACAAAGATTTCGTCAATGAATTAGAACCTAAAATTCCCAAAATCAAAAACAAACACATACAAACAGTGATGAAAATGAATTTGGGAGCAGGATATTTGGAACTTAATGAACCAAATAAAACATTGTCAACTTATGAAACAATTGCAAAAGACCAATTGAAAAATCAAGACCTTCAATTGATATATTGGCTCAATACAATGATCGCCCACTTCAAATTGAACGAGCAAAATAAGTTTAATGAGCTATTCACAACACACGAAAAGCTTTTAAAACAATTTAAAAATAGTCCAAATTACGGCGAAAACATCAAACAATTGTTTATAATGAAAAACATATCTGACGACGATTTTGTATTAGCACGAAAAAACTTAAACGAATTGAAATCAAAATCCACAAACCCGAGATTTAAAAAAGAATACAAAAGATTGGAAAATATAATAAAGCAACACGAAAAATAAAGGCTGCGAGCGTGAACTCATAGCCTTTTTTCATTTCTAACTTTTCTTCAAATTAAATGTTTTATCTCCCTTAGCCAACACCAAGAAATATCCTACAACTGTATAAATCATGCAGATTGCCAATGCTACTAATCCTATGTTGAAATTCAATTTTATTTGAAGGATTATTATTCCCCAGAAAAGTAATGATTCAAAAGTGTTTAATATTGAGTAGACTACGTTTTTGCTTTTGAGTCCTACTGTGAATGGTTGAAGTAGCATGTACATGTAGAGTTGTTTTACTGATTGATACAAGTAGATTATGATGACTGCGACTGCGGCTTTTATTAACAAATCTATTGTGTTTAATTTTGAGGCGAATATCCAACTTATTATCACTAGTAACGCCAATCCAAATGTAGGTGCGTTGTCTTTTAAATTTTGTTTTATTCTAAAATTTAGTGTGTCTTTTATGTTTTGTTTATTGGCGTAAATCATTTGTTTCATCAAATATCTATCCATATTCAAGAAAATAAATCTGTTGAATGATTCTGGAATTGCTATTTGTATTCCGAAATACAACAAGATTATCGGAAATACTGACACTAATATTTTCAACTCACTTGGTTTTGGATTGATTGTGAGTCCTCTTAGTACGATAAATCCAATTACACCAACAGCCAAAATTATTCCCGAACGTATTAGAATCATTTTTTTGTATTTGTGTTTGAATCTGTAGCGGAATAATTTGTTGATGTATTCAATCCCGTTGTAATTATCGTAAATTTTCCCGTTTTCTTGTGCTATTTTTTCATCGTCGATTTGGTATGCGACTGTGTTGATGTCTTTGAATGTGTTGTCGTGATCGATTATGGATTTATTGGTGATTTCAAGTCTAGCTATTTGTCTGATTTTGTCGGTTTTTGAAATCAGAACAGCTCCAATAATGTATGCAACAATTCCGAAAATCAGTGCATAAGTTGAGTAGAATATTTCTACAAAATATTTGGATTTCATGCTGTACAACGCCAAAAGTCCCATTCCCAATAGCAAAATCGCCCACATGCAAATGTAATTTGCGGTTAAATGTTTTTTGCTTTTTGTAGAATATGCCAAGATGTTGATGTGTTTTATTAATTTTCTAAATCCAAGGCAGAATACAGTGATATTCATTGCATACATTGGGTTGATGTCGAATATAGCGAAAAATATCGCGAATATTATTCCTGAGATTGCAAAGCTAATATCCGATAAATAATCCTGCAAAATCGTGTATTTCTTGGCGTCAAGTTTGAGTGCTTTGACACAAATAGAATCCTCATTATCGAAACTTACGTACATAAATTGTGAAATCATACTTCCAATAACAGCTGACAGATAAAACAAAGATATCATTATATTTTCTTGAATACTGCCTTTGAAAATCTTTGCTGTTCCTATAGTTGCAATGCCGTAAACTAATGCACAGTACAAAATTTTGTAAAGTATTGTCTTTAATACAAATGAAATGTAGAAAATCGCAGAATATCCAAAGCTCAACACGTCATTTCCGTAAATATCCGCAGGAATAATCTTCTTGAAAATTGAAAGTTTACGAAGTTGATACACTGACTGATTGAGCTTCATCTTCATAACTAATCTCAAATAAGTGCTAAGATAATTACTCATCAGACTCATCCTTTAAAATGTCGTAAAGATCTGAATCGAATTTCTCATCGTTTTTGTCCAAATCCAATTTTTGTAATTTCTTGTGATGAAGCAGCACGATTTCTTCGCTCATTTGTTTTGCCAAATCCAACATGTGCGTAGACAAAACAATAATCCTACCTTGTGATTTCAATTCCATCAACAATTTTTTGATTTGCGTACTGATTACAACATCCAAGCTTGTCAACGGTTCATCTAATAACAAAACTTTCGGTCTTGAGATGAACAGTGTTATCAAAGAAATTTTGCTTTTCATTCCGTGCGAATAATCTTTGATCAGTCTGTTTTGATCTTTCTTGGAAAATTCCATCATTTCCATGTAATCTTCAACCGTTTTTATGTCATTAGGCGAATTGATGTCACGATAAAATTTGATGTATTCATATCCTGTAAGAAATTCTGGCAAGAAATTTTCAGAAAAAAGCATTCCTATGTCTTCTTTATCAAGTTTTTCAGTTGAACCTTCATTTTCCAAGTAGAATTCTCCTGAATCAAAATCTATCTCATCGTATAAGACGTTGAACAGAGTTGTTTTTCCTGCTCCATTTCTACCCAAAACAGAAGTGATAACCCCTTCTTTGAATTCGTAATTTACTTCGTCGAGTACCAATTTGTCATCGTATTTTTTAGTCAAATTTTTGATTACTAATTTCATTTTATCCTCCTGTTTACTATTGTATTAATTATACCATACATTGTAGTGTTTGAAAAATATGCTATAATTGTTTTATAGAGGTGCGTATGCAAGAATATAAGAATATAATTTTGGTGTCACATTGTTTATTGAACGAACTTGCTGTTGTAAAAAACGATGCTGGCAGAAAAGATAATTTGAGTTTAATAAAAAATTTAATGAAAATGAACGTGGGAATTTTCCAATTACCTTGTCCAGAAAATAGAATGTACGGGCCCAATCGCTGGGGAAGTGTGTACGAGCAATTCGACAATAATTTTTACAGAAATACAAGTCGTGAATTGTTAAATCCAATTGTTGACGAAATCTCCGATTATATCAAGGACGGAGTAAATTTTTTGGGAGTTATAGGAATTGATGGCTCTCCAAGTTGTGGAATCGGGCTTACTTGCAAATCAGAAGAATTCAAAGGAGAAATCTCCTCTATAAAAGACATTGCTCATTGTGTAAATTCCGTAGAAATGACAGATGACAAGGGAGTCTTCATGGAAGAATTGGAAAAATTATTCGAAAACAAAAATATCGAGTCAAAATTTTACGGCTATAATGACAGAAATGTAGATGAAATAACAGAAAAAATCGAACAATCTATAAAAAAATAACGCATACTAGATGCGTTATTTTTGTGCTCATTTACAACATAGCTTTGACTCTTTTGTAAAGCAGTGAAACTATGGAGCAAGTTATTATTTTGTCCACTAAATTACTGGCAACTCTTGGTAAAAAAGCTGCTGAGAAAATAGTTTGGCCAGAGTTTTTTAGTGCAGTGAAGAATACATCGTTGAAATCGCCAGTGATTCCTCCATACACAAATACTGCGATTGGTGTACCGATTAATGGTGCAACGATTGATAAAATAATTCCTGTCACGACTGCTGTTTTAAGATCGAATTTTCTCTTTTTAGCTATGAATCCTACTATCAAACCTACCGCCAAATTTACTAACAGAAACGGAATTTCTCTTGGATCTTTCAAAACTCCCAGGATAACATTAGTCAACGCACCTGTGCATGCTCCCCATAATGGTCCCAAAACCACCGCTGTAAATACTGTGCCGACAGTATCCATAAACAATAGTGGTATTTTCAATCCTCCAACGAAAATTCCTAAAATGATATTAATTGCAATTCCAACTGCAGCAAAAACCATTTTCTTAGTTGAGTTATTTCTCATACTTTCCTCCTTTTGTATTTGTCTAAATTATATCACAAACATTATTCAGAACAAATACTTTTAATTTCAAATTTGAATCTCAACAATTTTACAACTTGCGTTCTTTCAAAATAAAAGTGTGATATAATATGAAATATAGAATAAATAAAGGAGATTTGTTATGAATTTAAAAAAGAAATTATTAGTAGCAGCTCTTGCTACATCTATGGTTTTGCCTACAGTATCTATGGCTTCAAAATTAAACGTTCAAAGATACTCAGGAAGTAGCCGTGTTGAAACTGCAGTTAATGTTAGTAAGGACCAATTCTCATCAGCAAAGTCAGCTATTTTGGTTAATCAATTAGCATTCCCTGATGCTTTAAGTGCAACAGTTCTAAGCAAAGGAACTATGCCAGTATTATTCTCTGAATCAAATAACATCAGCGCTGATACTTTGAACCAATTAAAATCAATGGGTGTTGAAAATGTTTATGTTTTGGGTGGAGAAAAATCCGTATCAAACGCAGTTGTAAATTCTGTAAAATCAGCTACCAACGCTAAAGTTGTTAGAATTAACGGAGCTGACAGATACAAAACAAACGCTCAAACAATCAAAGACAACGTAAAACAAACTTCAGAAGTTGTAATCGCAAGTGGCGAAATCTACGTTGACGCATTATACGGAGTAAGCTATGCAAACAAAGTTAACGCTCCAGTTATGTTAGTTCAAAAGAACAACATTCCAGCTGAAACTTTGAAAGTTTTAAAATCAATGAACGTAACTAGAATTACAATCATCGGTGGAGAAAAAACCATCACTCCTAAATTAGAAAAAGAATTATCAGAAATAGCTGTAGTAGACAGAATCGCTGGATCAAACAGATATGAAGGTTCATTGAAGGTAGCTAAGGAAGTTTACGGAGACAAACTTCAAACTGCATTAGTAGCTAGTGGAGAAAACTTTGCAGATGCATTGGTAGCTGCACCAGTAAGTCAAAAATTGGACGCTCCTATCTTACTTGCATCCAAAAATTCAGTAGAAAGTTCTATCGTTTCTTACTTCAGAGACAACAAAGAATTATCAAATATCAAAGTATTTGGTGGAGTTAACGCTATTGGATCAAAAGTATTCAAAGATTTGGAAAACTCTTATTATACTGTAGGTGAAAACGGAGAAAAAGTTATCGACGGTGGTACAATCATCGTAGAAAAAGTTAAAAACAATTCTACTGACAAACCAAACGCAACAACTCCTGTTGAAAATGGAACACAAAAATAATCTATAAAAAATAAAACTGTGTGAAGTCAAATTCACACAGTTTTTTTGATTGAATTTAACCTATAATTAAATAATATTTTACCTATAAAAAATAATCAATTGATATAATCATATTAGGATAATCTAAACATAAAAATTGTCTTTAAAAAAATGTTTTTGTTAAATTTTTTGACTTACGAAAGGATTAAAAATGAATAAGAAAATTTTGAGAATTATCGTTGGCTTAATATGGATATTAGTCGCTGTTTTTTCTTACAGAAGAGGTAACAATATCGCAACAATCGCATTGGCATTACTTGGACTTGTATTTATTTTTATGGGTCTTAAATCATCTGACGCATCTACAAACAAATAAAAAATGCATCATTAGTAGTAGAAGCTACAATGATGCATCTTTTGTTTACATCTATTCTTCCAATAATTTCATCAGCTGAACAAATTATACATAATATTTGTTGGTATCAAAAACAGATACGGCGCTGTTATTATTGCCAATGTCAATGAAACTTTTTTGATTTGAGATTCTGACAAATCGGTGTGTCTGAATGAAAATTTGCGGTTGAATACATACACCAAAAATCCTGCGAACATGACTGCTAAAATCATGACCAAAATACCCCAAGGCGTTGTGTAGTAATCGTTCAATATCGGAATTGAAATATTATCGTAGAACCATTTTGCAAAATTATTTCTTGTTCCATTAATCCCGAATGATAAAACCATCAATACCGCCGTAGAGATCATGTCTGCGACAAATCCTAGTGCTACAGTCTTTGCGATTGATTTTTTTATAACTTCCATTGGTTTTTCTATTTTAATTAATTTTAAAGCCAACAAAGTTACCAAGAAATCCACCAAAATATTCAATGGTACAATCGCAATCCAAGTTATAGGATAAAGCCACACAATCCAGACTGGAAATATCAAATTATACAGTTTTATAGATTTTTTGTTCATTATTTTAACTTTCTATTTACAGAATCCAGTTTTTGCTCAAATGATGCATCCTTATCTCTTCTGTCATCAATTTTAATCACAGAATACACTCTGTCAACACCTTCGTTAAATACCGCTTCTTGCATATCACGAACAGCCTTCAACAATTCGTCGATGTCTCCTTGCATCACTGTTCCCATTGGATTTAATTCAACTTTTATATTTTCTTTATTTCTCACATTATCGTAAGCTTTCGCAACGTATTGTGATAAACTTGTAGTTTGTGTTCCTATTGGAACTAATGTTAATTCTAAAATAGCCATTTTAATCTCCTTTTAAATTTTATAAATTCTTCAAAATCTTAATCGTATCTTGGATTTGTCCATCTCCAGGATTTTTAATATCGTCAAAATCAACACCCATCACAATAATGATGTATTTCTTGCCATTTTTTTCGGACAAAGTTGCCCAACAAAGCCCTGCTTTTTCCGTAGTACCACTTTTGCCACCAATAATTTTGAAGCCATCTTGATCATAATCTTTCAATCTACCAAGAACTGTACTTTCGATTTCAATTCCTTTTGGATGATCCAAAGTTTTAGTAGAAGTGTACTTATCTGTCGTGAAAATCTTGTAGAATTTTTCATTTTTCAATGAATTTTTCAACAAAAACGCCATATCTTTTGCACTCGAATAATGATCATCCTCATCCATTCCCTCAGGATTTTTGAAATTCGTATTAGTTAATTCCATATTCTTTGCGTTTTCGTTCATCAAATCTACAAATTTTTCCTTGGAACCACTTACATTAATAGCCAAGCTGTCTGCACATTCTCCAGCAGATGCAAGCATTGTTCCATACAACAAATCCTCAAAAGTAGTGGGTTCATTACCATAAAAGCCCGCCATTGAAGCGTTTTGTGCAACAAGTTTTTGGTAGCTTTTCTTATCTATCGGAGCTTTTTTATCAAAATCTTCAATTTTTCCTATAGCTGTATACACCGTCATCATCTTGGTCAAAGACGCAGGATACACTTTCTTGTCTGGATTTTTGGAGAAAATTTCCTTATCATCATCGATTGAGTAAACGTAAATACAATCTGCATTAAAGCTAAGCTTGTCAAATTTATTCTCGTTTGCAAATTTGAAAATGAAGAACACTCCAACGACAATCAACAGAGTAATCCCTGCTATCTCAAGTTTCTTTTTCATAATTCACCCCGTTTGTTCATTTCAATTATACCACTAATCCTTGCTGATAAATCTCATTTGACAAATCTTAACATTTTTATCTTGACACCATTTTTTATTTTGATATGATTTAGGTAAATAAATGATTTAGTTAATTAATTATATGTCGGAGGTGTTTTAATGAAAAAAATAATGATATTCGTAATGATATTCGTATTGATAATTTTCCTATTAATATATTTCTTTCATACAACTAAAAAAGAAGAAAACGTAGTACTATTGGGAGTAGAATGTGACATAACAGATATTAATACCTCTGACAAAATACTTACAATCATAGGCGCAGGAAGTGGGAGGGAAATTATTCAACAAGAGTCAAAAATCGACTGCAAAGATTTAGAAAAAGATGGCAAAATAGTAGAATTTAATTCTTCAAACGAACCAAATATTTTAAAATTCGATGATTTAAAACAATCTGACAGGATTAAAATAAATGTAGATGAAAAAGAACTAAATAACAATAATGAATTCTTGAAAGTAAAACAAATCGAATTGTTAAACAAAAACTAGAATAAATTGGCTCCAATCGCCAGTTATTCTAGTTTTTTTAATTTTTTATGTTGATAACAATTTCTTATACAAATTATCCACCATTATCGCTCCAAATGGTGCAGTGATCAGGATAGAAATAACCGCTACAGTCAATGCCATATCCCCCACTTTCAATCCCATTGATAATGGTATTGCACCGATTGCTGCCTGAACAGTTGCTTTTGGAGTGTAAGCTATCATGCAGAACAATCTTTCTTTTGGTGTTAGTTTTGTTTTTAAAACAGATGCGTACACGCCCATCATTCTAAAAATCAATGCACAAATTACCATAATGACCACCATGATTCCAGAATTTATCGCGTATTTTACATTCACAGTCGCCCCTACTAAAACGAACAAGAATATTTCTGCGCCAACCCATAATTTATTGTACTTTTCTGATAATCTTTCAGCCAAATCTTCGTAAATCTTCTTCACAACCATGGACATCGCCATTATTGCGATAAGCCCCGAAAATGGAATTGGTGTTATTTTTTCCAATTCTAAAAGCAAGAACGAAATGCTCAACACAATCAACACTTTTACAGTGTCTCGCATATGAAATATTTTGAAAAATTTCACCAACAAAAATCCTATTCCAGCTCCTACGACACTTCCAATCAAAATAGAAAAAGGAATGGCGATGAATTTGAACACATTGATGTCTCCTGTTTGCGCGAGAGATGTCAGCGATGTGAACACAACGATGCAGAAAACATCGTCGCAGCTACTTCCTGCCAAGATAAGTTGTGGGATTTTGTGTTTATCTCCGTAGCCTTCTTCAATTAGTCGTATCATTCGTGGAACGACAACTGCAGGAGACACCGCAGCGATTATCGATCCGATTATAAATGCATCCAGCACATCCACCTTCAAAAATATCGGTGCTAATATTCCTACAGCACACATTTCAAAAACTGCCGGAACAAAACACATTAACACAGCCGGTCGTCCGATTTTTTTCAAATCATCGATGTCCAGTGACAACCCCGCACGAGTCAATATAATTACCAGTGCAATTGTTCTAATTTCAGATGAAATATCCAAAATTTTCTTGTCAATCAGATTCATGGCGAACGGTCCGAGAGTTATTCCCACGATTAAAAATGCCAAAATCGGTGGCAATTTTATTTTTTTGAAAAATTTTCCTAACAACAAGGACAAAATAATTATAATTGCTATACTTTTTAACATAATTCCTCCATTTATATAATAAAAAAGCTGATGATATCTGTAAAAAACAGAAGTCATCAGCAAAATTTTTGCGTTTTAGTTATTAACAAGGGAGTACTTCATTCCCCACATTTATTTCCATGAAAGTTCAAACTTACCACATGCTTTGTTGTAGTTGAAAACCAAGCGGTATTTCTCGGATTCGTTCAAATAATCAGAAGAATATCCATTCATCTTATTTAATTCGAACACTTTGTTGCCCAATGAATCTATAAGGCTAACAGTAACGTTGCCGCTTTCCAATTCATTGTCCAATTTAAAATCGTAAAACCCACTTTTTTTGACTTTGAACACTTTTGTAGCTTTCCCGCTAGTTTTTTTCAAACTTGCGTGAATATTATCCTCCAAAATCCCATGTGTCTGATAAAACCACAAGGCAGACATGCTCCTAAAATATCCAACTCCATTCATATACATAAAGTATACCACTGCAACAATTGCAATTACCGAAAAAATAATTAAATAGCTCGGTTCACTGGGTAAATCCATAATAAAAATCCTCCATATATTTCTAAATTTCTGATATTAATATACCACAACAGCAAGTTTTTTACAATAAACTACAACACCAATTCTTCTAATATTTTGACATTTTTTATAACAATAACCTTGGTTCCAATCAAATCGATGTATCCAAGCTTTTTGAATTCTCCTAATTTTCTAGTAATAGTTTCTCTTGTAAGTCCAGAATAATTTCCAAGTTCTTCTCTGTTCATTGCAAGGTCTAGCCTTATTCCGTCCTTAGTTTCCACGCCCATTGTATCTTTTAATCGTAATAAAAGCGCCGCAGTTTTCATAGTAGCATTGCTAGTGGATAATCTTTGCACCAAATCTTCTGCAAGTCTAATTCTTTCGAAACTTTTCTTCAAAATTTTAGTAAGGGCAAGTGGTGAATTTATCAAATATTTATTAAAAATATCCCTAGGAATCATAATAACTTCACAGTCTGTCAACGCTTGACCCATGTAGATGTATTCCACATCTTCCAAAATATTATGACCACCCACAAAATCATTTTCGTGATACAAATACAGAATTTGTTCTCTTCCATCAATCGTATTGTGAAAAACTTTTATCGTACCTTTGTGGATTACATACATGTTTTCGGCAGAATCTCCAGGCTTAAAGATGTAGTCTTCTGCTTTTAGTTTAAGAAATTTCATTTTTTTAATTGCTTCATCGTAATCGACATTGTCAATTCCTTTGAAAAGCTCCACATCTTTTATAGCTTCCAACAAGTATTTTTTATCATCTTCCATATCAAATTGCTCCTCTGTTATTTTCCTAGCTTGATAATTCAAAGCCTCATCGCGTCTGCTGTCGCTTACGGTCTTCGCAAATTGCGCATTAACGTATTTTTCAAATTTTTCTGCAACTTTTTTATCCATCGCTTCGACATTTTCAAGGAAGTATTTCCTACCTAAATTTTTGTATTTGTATACTCCACCTAAATGATATGGTAAAATTTCAATTCTTTCAACCATATTTTTTATTTTTCCTAAAGATTCTACAAACTTATCCATTTCTTCGTAGTTATCAGTAAATCCTGGAACCATGACATGTCTCGCCCAAATATTTCCACAAAAACCATTAGATTCTAAATTATTTACAAATTCTAGGAAATTCTTGTCTTCCATAAATGTATTTTGCTTGTACAATTTGGAGTCGAAAGCTTTGAAATCAAGTAGCATTGTATCTATATACGGAAGAATTTCTGAGTAGTATTTTTTATCGCCAACTCCAGATGTATCCAAGCAAGTGTTGAATCCTTCTTGTTTGAGTCTTTTCACCAATTCTTTTAAAAATTCTCCCTGCAACAGAGGTTCTCCTCCAGAAATCGTAACTCCACCTTCTTGTCCGTGATACGGCTTGTATCTTCTCGCTATTTTTATAATTTCATCTACCGTGTATTCTTTTCCACCATGTATATTTTGAGAATCTGGATTGTGACAGTAAACGCATTTCAATGGACAACCTTGCAAGAAAAATATCGTTCTGTTACCCGGTCCATCGACAAGTCCCATCGTTTCTATAGAATGAACGTAACCTTTTATTTCATTGTCCATAATTTTCCTCCAATCATCAAAAAGGGCATACAAATATGCCCTTAATAAAATTTATTTATACAAACTCGTGGAATGTTCTATTGATAACATCTAATTGATGTTCGCGGTCTAATTGGTTAAATCTTACTGCATATCCCGAAACTCTTATAGTTAGGTTAGGATATTTTTCTGGATTTTCCATTGCATCTTCTAACAATTCACGATCCATTACGTTAACGTTCAAATGGAATGCGTCTTGGTTGAAGTAACCATTCATTATATTTGTTAAATTGATTATTCTTTCTTCTTCATTTTTTCCAAGTGCGTTTGGAATTATTGAGAAAGTATTTGAAATTCCGTCTTGATTTACATTCTTGTAAGGCATTTTAGCAACAGAGTTTAACGAAGCAAGCGCTCCTGATTTGTCTGCTCCATTCATTGGGTTTGCTCCCGGTGCAAATGGTTCGCCTTTTTTACGCCCGTCTGGTGTGCTACCAGTTTTCTTTCCGTAAGTTACATTTGAAGTTATTGTCAACAGACTCAAAGTGTGTTCTGCGTTTCTGTAAGCTTTTGTTTTTCTCAAAGATTCTATGAAATACTTGCTTATAGCGATAGCCAAATCATCTGCTCTGTCGTCGTCATTTCCGTATCTTGGGAAATCTCCTTCAACTTCAAAATCCACAGCCAATCCGTTTTCATCTCTGATTGGTTTTACTTTCGCATATTTTATCGCTGACAATGAATCTGCAGCAATCGCAATTCCTGCAATACCAAAAGCGATAAATCTGTGAACTTCTGGGTCGTGAAGAGCCATTTGTCCTTTTTCGTAAGCGTATTTATCGTGCATGTAGTGAATTGTGTTCATAGCATTCACATAAACTTTCGCAAGTTTATCGATAACTTTTTTGTAGTTTGTAACAACTTTATCGTAATCCAAAATTTCAGAATCGTCTCTTTCAATTCCTTCTATTACAGTTACGATATCACCAGTTTTTTTGTCTCTGTAAACTTCATCAACTCCACCATTAATTGAATACAAAAGCGCCTTTGCAAGGTTTGCTCTCGCTCCAAAATATTGCATTTGTTTTCCGACTTGCATTGCAGAAACACAACATGCGATTGCGTAGTCGTCTCCGTAAACATCACGCATAACATCGTCGTTTTCGTATTGAATGGATGCTGTTTTAATACTCATCATTGAACAGAAATCTTTGAATGCACGTGGTAATTTGTCTGACCACAAAACTGTCATGTTTGGTTCAGGTGATGTGTCGATGTTGATTAATGTGTGCAAAAATCTGAATGAAGTTTTAGTAACCAAAGTTCTTCCATCAACGCCCATTCCACCGATAGATTCTGTAACCCAAGTTGGATCTCCAGCGAATAATTCGTCGTATTCAGGAGTACGCAAATGTCTTACCATTCTAAGTTTGATAACTAATTGGTCAACCAATTCTTGTGCACGTTCTTCATCCAAGATTCCTTTTTCCATATCTCTTTTGATATAAATATCTAAGAACGCTGTGTTTCTTCCGATAGACATTGCAGCTCCGTTGTTTTCTTTTACTGCTGCCAAATATCCAAAGTACAACCATTGAACAGCTTCAGTCGCATTCATAGCTGGTCTTGAAATATCAAAACCATAACTCATCGCCATGTCTTTTATTTCGTCGAAAGCTCTGATTTGTTCAGAAAATTCTTCACGTCTACGAATGATTTCTTCAGTAGCATCCCCCGTCAAATTTTCCTTGTCTCTAATTCTCATCGATTTCAAATAATCGATACCATACAAAGCAATTCTTCTGTAATCGCCGATAATTCTTCCTCTTCCATAAGCATCAGGAAGTCCTGTCAACAAACCAGCTGATCTGAAAGTTCTCATTTCTTTTGTGTAAGCGTCAAATGTTCCTTGGTTGTGTGTTTTTCTGTATTCATTGAATTTTTCTTTGATAACTGGATCCATTTCCAAATCATAAGCTTTCAAAGAATTTTCAACCATTCTGAAACCACCATATGGATTCATAATCCTTTTCATAGGTTCGTCTGTTTGTAATCCAAAAATAACTTCGTTGTCCTTGTCGATATATCCTGCATCGAAATTATTAATTCCACTGAATCTTTCAAGGTCAACCTTGATTTTCTTAGATTTTACTTCTTCGACGATCATATCGTTTACTTCGTTCCATAAAGTTTTAGTTTTTTGTGTTGGACCTACTAGGAAAGAATCATCCCCTTCGTATGGAGTGTAGTTTTGTTGAATAAAATCTCTCACATTGATTTCATCTGCCCAGTCTCCATCGTTGAAACCTTCCCAAGCTTTTTTGAATTGTTCATTATCGAATAAATTGCTCATACATATCCCCTTTTCTTATTCTTAACGTTATATTAAGTATATGTTAAGAAAGTTTTAAATACTGTGATTATAATCACTCTGTGATAATTTTTATCATAGAAATCTTACAATCTTTCAATATTGCTTGTAAATAAGTAAAAAATAGGATATATTTTAATTACGGAGGGTTTTATGAGAATAAAAATATCTAACAGTAAACTAATAATTCTTGCAATTCTAACATTTGTGATAGAAACCATCGCTATTGTTGCGACTCAAAATCTCACAGGAATCAATAGAATTTTCATTATAATTTCATTTACATTAATCACAACGTTCGCACTTCTTCTAAGTTTCATCTTGATTCAAGTGCTTCACAATATGATAATGGACAGGAAAATCGCCGGAGAAATCAGAAAATACATGCTGGATTACGAACAAAATGGAAATTTGGACAAATTATTTCAAAATTTCAAAAAAATAAAAGACAAACCAAAAACAGATTACGCAAAAAGCTTGTATTATTTTAACTTGGCGATTGCCTATGTGGAAGATCACCAATTCCAAAAAGCACGAGAAGTATTACAAAAATCCACATTTCAAAAATACAACCAATCATTTAATCAGATTTTCAAAATGCTTTTGAATGATATCGACAAACACGAAAAAGAATACAACGAAACTAAAAAAACGCCAGAAAATTAATTCTGGCGTCTTGTTTTATTGTATTCTAAGTCCCATTTCACCGAATGAATCTGCATGTTCAAAATCGTGATATTTAAATCCTCGTTGGAACCATTCGTTTCTAAGTTTGGATGAACCGTGAGTGAATTTTTCCGGTTGTACGTATCCTTGCCCCATTTTTTGAATGTGATCGTCGCCGACACTTTGAACTGCACTTATCGCTTCTTCAATATCTCCTTCTTCCAAATAGCCCTTCTCTTTAATATAATAACTGAACACTCCTGCAAAATAATCTGCTTGTGTTTCCAAAGCTACTGAATATTTATTGGCATCTTTTTCGTTCAATCTACGTTGAATATTGTGAACTCTATCCAAAATTCCTAGTTCTTTTTGGACGTGGTGGCCAACTTCATGCGCCAGTACATAAGCCATCGCATAATCTCCACCGTCAGCTCCAAGCTTTTGAGTCAACATATTATAAAAAGTTACATCCATGTAGATTGTTTGATCCAGCGAACAATAAAACGGTCCTACGTTTTTGTCCGCATTTCCGCAACCTGTGGACACTGCTCCTTCAAAGAAATGAAGTTTTGGTTCTTCGTAAGTTTTATTGATTTCAGAAAACTTTTCGTGCCACACATCTTCTGTGTCTTTCAACACAACGCTTAACATTTTTTCAGCTTCTTCAACTTCCTTGCTGCTAGCTTTTTCAGAATTGTTAACTTGTTGTTCCTGCTGTGTTCTGTTTTGTTCATTGATAATATCTCGTGGATTTCCTCCAAACAAAGAATATACAATCACAAGCAAAAGCAGTCCGACGCCACCGATTTTAACCGGTCCTCCACCGGATGAACCTCTGCCTACATTTGAACTTCCTTCTCTACCTTGCCATTTCATATTTTGCCCCCAATATATTAATTTTTCGTTAATTTATTTATACCCAATTTTAATATTTTTCATTAGACCTACTGGACACTGTGACAAATTTCAAATCCACATAATTCTCATTCAAAGTTTTCTTGATTTCTCTTAAAGTATTCTTCGTTGTCACAATATCATCCAAAACCAGAATTTTTTTGTTTGATAAATCAGCGTTCACTTCAAACGCTCCTTGTAGGTTTTCAATTCTTTGAAGCTGAGATAAATTATGCTGAATTTTGGTTTCCTTCACTTTTATAATCGCTTCTGGCAAATACTCCATGTCCAAATTTTTTGCAACTTCCTTTGCAATCTCGTGAATGTGATCAAATCCACGTTTGTTTATCGTAGATTTTGTCGAAGGAACTATGAGCAAAGTGTAGTCTTGTAAATTTTTTTGCTTTATTTTATCAGCCACTGCATCTGCCAAGAAATATTTCACAACTTGTTTGCGGCTTAGCTTGTAATCGTAGATGAGTTTCTTCGTCAAACCTTGGTGAAGTAATGGAAAATAGCAATCCGTCCCGTCGATATCCCTGTAGCCGTCCACAAAAACCAATTTGTCAAAGCAATCTTCGCACAACAAATATTTGTACTGTTTTTTCTCGTGACAAATTATACAACGCTTTTGAAATAATAAACTAAAATCCCTCATCTTCGAACATCTCTCTCATCATTTCTTGTTCGTCATCATCTATGTCAAAGTCCATGTATTGTTTGATTCTCCTGTCCAATCCAGAATTTCTCTTCATTATTTTATTGTTAGATATCATTTGTCGTAAAATCTTCAAGCTACCAACCAAAACGACTATTTCTCTTGCTCTTGTGATTGCTGTATAGAGCAAATTTCTCGTCAACAACATAAAAGGAGCTTGTGTGACAGGAATTACCACAATTGGAAACTCACTTCCTTGTGATTTGTGAATAGTAATCGCATAAGATAACGTCAAACCATCACATTCTTTTTTTGTGAAACTTGCAGTTTTATCGTCAAACAACACATCAATCGTCTCATCAATCGGATCGACGTATGTAACTCTTCCTATATCTCCGTTGAAAACGCCCATAGAATCATCGTCAATAAATTCCTTCGTGTACTCATTTTTGATTTGCATAACTTTGTCGTTGAGCCTGAAAATCCTGTCTCTTTGTTCTATTTCTTCTGTCATCGGAGTTTTGGGATTCAAAACTTCTTGCAAAGAAGCATTTAATTCCTTCGTTCCACAGCTAGATTTTTTCATCGGAGTTAAAACAATTATATCGTCAAACTCATCTTTTTTGTAAAAATTTGGTAGTCTTTGTGCGCACAAATCAAGGATTGTATGTTTGGCACGTTCTGGATCATTTTCTTCTATAAAGAAAAAATCCTTACCCTTTTCATTCAAAATAGGAAACTCTCCGTTGTTAATCCTGTGCGCATTCACAATAATATTGGAGTTTTGCGCTTGACGGAAAATCTTAGTAAGTTTTATCGTAGTGATTTCTCCACATTCTATCAAATCGTTAAGCACGTTTCCAGCTTGTACACTTGGAAGCTGGTCACAGTCTCCCACAAAAACTACTCTCGTATTGGAATCCAACGCTCTCAATAAACTATCCGCTATGAAAATATCCATCATACTCGCTTCATCTATAATTATCAAATCACAATCTATAGGATTATCTTCGTCGTGGTCGAAAATCGTTCCATTTTCAACTGGAATGTATCCCAGAATTCTGTGAATAGTCTTCGCTTCTTCGTTGCAGCTTTCAGAAAGCCTCTTAGCTGCACGACCAGTAGGCGCTGCAAGAATTATATCCTTATCATTATTCTTGAAAATTTTCGTAATATTGTTGATAATCGTTGTTTTCCCCGTACCAGGTCCACCAGTAATTATCAGCATTTTTTCGGTCATAGATTTTTTGATGGCTTCGATTTGCAATTCATCCAAGTGTTCTTTTTCTAGTTTTGAAAGCTCGTATTCCACATCGAACTCGTCTTCTATTTCGCTTTGCAAAATATTCGCAATATTCCTCGCACATCTCATCTCTGATTTTTCGATTTGTGGAAGGTAGACTCTGTTCTCATCACCAGTATCATCGATCGCAATAATTCCATTTACAATCAAAGATTCCAATGTTTCTTCTCTATTTTTAATTTCAATATCGAGAAGTTTTTCGACTCCATCTATCAAATCGTCTTCCAAAACGTAACAATTCCCGTTGGAATTTGCTTCCTTCTCCATAAAATATTTGAACGCTGCCTTAATTCTAAATGGAGAATCCGGTTCAATGTCAATCCTCTGCGCAATGATATCCGCCGTTCTAAACCCAATTCCCCTAATATCATCAATCAAAGTGTATGGATTTTGCATGATAATCTTTTTAGTATCTTCCTTGTAAAAATCGGAAATAATATTTGCTTGATGAAGACTCAGTCCCAATGATTGCAAATACAAGAAAATCTCTGCGTATTCTTTTTTCTCGTCGAGAGAATCTTTTATTTTTTTGTAGTTTTTCTTACCAATTCCTTTGACTTGTAATAATTTAGATGGAGAATTTTTCAAAATTTCCATTGTATCTTCGCCAAATTCTTCTACGATTCTTCTTGCAGTTGTCTCTCCAATTCCTTTAATCAAACCACTTTGAAGATAATTGATAATATTGTACATGCTAGGCTTACTGGATCTTTCAACGAAAATTATGTTGTATTGTTCGCCGTATTTTGGATCTTGAACTTTATTTGCCTCAATATCCAAGAAATCTCCAGGCATAACCTTGAAACTATTGCCCTTGATGATTCTCTCTTCACCGTCTTTGTCTACAGAAAAAATCCTGAAACCATTGGACTCATTTTCAAATATTATATTTTTGACAGTCGCTGAAAATTTCATACACTCACCTACAAAAAAGAGGGTTGTTCATTCAAATAACAATCCCTCTGTTCATATAATTTATTAATCTTCGATTTCAATTCTTTCGATATTGGCTCCTAATTTCTTGAATTTCGAAACAATATCGTCATACCCTCTGTCAATATGATAAATGTCTGTTACATTTGTAGTCCCATCTGCTACAAGTCCTGCCAAAATCAAAGCCGCTCCAGCTCTCAAATCTGTAGATCTAACAGTAGCACCTTGAAGAGAATCGACTCCAGCAATGCTCGCTTCATTTCCTTCAGTTGCAATAGCAGCGCCCATTTTTTGAAGTTGTTCCACATGCATAAATCTATTTTCAAAAACAGTTTCTTCTACACTGCTTTGGCCCTTGCACACAGTCATCAACGCCATAAATTGCGCTTGCACATCTGTAGGAAAACCAGGATATGGTAAAGTTTTAATCTTCGTTCCTTTTAATCTGCCAGTGGAAATAACTCTGATAGAATCTTCGTCCTCGTTTTCGATAACCTCGCAACCAACTTCGCGAAGCTTTGCGATAATTGGCATAATATGAGATGAAATACAATTTTTAACAGTAACATCTCCACGTGTAATCGCACTTGCCACCATAAAAGTCGCAGCTTCGATTCTATCTGGAATAATTGTGTGTCTTGCACCGTGTAATTTGTCAACGCCGACAATTCTAATTGTAGAAGTACCAGCGCCACGAACCTTCGCTCCCAATTTGTTCAAGAAACTTGCCAAATCTACGATTTCCGGTTCCTTCGCAGCATTTTCGATAACTGTTTCTCCCTTTGCCATCGTCGCTGCCATCATAATGTTTTGAGTCGCACCAACACTAGGAAAATCCAAATAAATTTCCCCGCCAATCAAACCATCCTTTGCGACAGCTTCTATCTTTTCGTCAGTCGATTCAATCTCAGCACCCAATGCCTTGAATCCTTTTAAATGCAAATCCACAGGTCTTGAACCAATTGCACATCCGCCTGGCAAATACGTTTTGGTTTGACCAAGTCTTGTCAACAAAGGTCCCATTACCAAAAATGAAGCCCTCATCTTGTTCATCAATTCGTGTGGAGTCACAGAATTATTGACATTGCTACTATCTATCTCAACCTTATTCTTATCCAAATAAGTTACTTTTGATCCCAATTCTTCTAAAACTTTTAATATAATTGAAACATCCTTTAACTTTGGAACATCTTCTAAAATTATAGGCTCAGTCCCCAAAAGAGATGCTGCTATAATAGGAAGCGCTGAGTTTTTGGCTCCGTCAATCTTGACCTCGCCTTTCAAATTTAAACTTTTTTTTACTTGTATAACTTCCAAAATAACCTCCATCAGTCATTCGTTTTTCTTATTTACATATAAAATATTATATCATATCCATTTATCGTTGACTAATTTTTAAGGGTTTTACAAATCTTTTACAAAACAAAAGCCTCCTTTGATAAGGAAGCTTTTGTGAAATTTTATTTAGTTTTTTCATAAACTATAGTATACTCTGGATTTTCACCAATTTTATTTACGCCTAATAATAATTGAAGATTTCTGTAATCTGTATAGTCCACGCCGTCTGTTAATTGTATTTCTTTTCCATCTGATTTACGAACTATTTTAATAGGTTTGTAATTTTCAATTGAATCCGGATAAATACCTGCTGCACATTCTTGGAAGAAACTGTAAGATTTCTTTTCTACAGAATTTTGGATTGTGTTACCATCTACATCAACGTAATTTAGTTTCAACGTTGTTTCTTGGTTTTCCAAATCGAATTTTCCGGCATCAGTTTTTCCAGAAGCCAAAATATTCGCACGAACTACTACATCATCGTCGTAATTTTTGCCATCTACTGCAACTTTGTATGTGAATGTGTGATCTCCAATCAAACTTCCTGGTCCAATTATTTCCATAGTTTGATAATTGCCATCGCCATCAATTCCAATCAATGCAGGAACTACCATTTTAAATGCAGCAGCTCCAAGTGAAGGTTGGTTTACGATGTACCATTCAACTCCTCTTTCGTCAAAAATTCTAACTCTAGTTTTCTTCGCTTCCAAATTAGTTCCGTAAACGTGAGTAAATGTCTTCTTAGATTCTTGAATTGTCGGTGTCACTCCGTAAGTTATATCAGGAATTTTTCCAGCTTCTGTAGAAGTTGCTCCATAAGTTTGAATTTTCATAAATGCAAGTGTAGCAGCATTTTCATCTACACCATCAGCTAATAATGAAACAACTGTAGCATTTGCTCTGGATTTTGGATTATTTCCAGGTAATTTTTCGAATTTACCATTCATTTCTGGTTTGTACAAAATTTCGTAGGATACAGTTCTATCTGTTTTATTTTCTGGAAGTTCAAAAGTTATAGTTTGTTCATTGTCAGTTCCAGAAATTGTTCCTTGAACTTCTGGTTGTTTTCCTTTTCTGGCAACTGCAGTGTCTTCTATTGCAAGTTTTGTTTGCATTACTGCTTTTACTTTTGCGTTTTCAGATAAATTCAATCCATTAACTTTGATAGTCACTTTTCTATTCTTATTAGTGATTACATCGTTGCCTTCGATAGTAGCTTGACGAACAATTGGCTTTCCGATATTTATAAAATAGTCGACATCTGAGTTCAAGTTTTCAGTACCTTTACTTCTAAATACACCTTGATTTATTTTGATTTTCGCTTTTTGCGTACCTAGACGTTCTACATCTAGTGGCTTTTCAAGTGTAATTACGAATTTTTTGTCTGACAATTCAACCGTATCTCCATTTGTCAATCTTTCGTAATTTCCATCAGCATTTTTATCGATGCTTGTTCCTAATTTTACACTTTCATTAAATATTTCTTCGATTTCTTCGTCAAATCCAACTTCAATTATCTTTCCATCCTTTGCTGCGTGTACATAGCTTGGCATAATTTGAGTATATACGGCTTTGTCTTCAGTGTATTTTACTCTAAAATATGCTTCGTAGGATTTGGAAATGTCTGTATTATCTCTTACCAAGATTTTGTATACATCTTCTTCATTTCCTTTTATCAAGGCTATGCTATCCGCAACAATTTGCACAAATTTACCTGAATTTTCAAATGTTGGTCTTATAGATGTATCTTTTACAAATTTTCCGCTTTCAAATCTGTAGAATGAAACCGTCAAATTATCCGGATTTACATTCTCACCAATTATATTAGCTTTTAACTTTTCCGCATTTTTTAGTATTGGTGTAAGAACATTGATTTTTTCAATAGTTGATTTTGTGTTTTCAGATGCATTTTGTTTTATTTCAACTGATTTTTCGTAGAATTTAGTATGAGATCCAGTTGAAGTGGCATAAATTTTGTAAGTTTTTTCTGTTGCTTCTTCATTTTTAGGTGCTTCAAATTCCAAAGTTCTCCTTGCACCATTTCCACTAACTGTAATTTGTGGGAAAGTTTCGTTTCCTTTATCATCAACCAATTTGACTACGAATTTGTCATCGGAAACATTTTTAATATTACCCATTACTTTTAGAACAACTTTTCCACCAGCTGCATCTAGCTTTTCTGATATTCCTGGAGTTTCTAATTCTAAAGCCTTTATTCCTTCAGGAATTTGTTCTTCTGTATCTGATTTTTCTTGTGTGATTTTTACAGTTGCACTTGCAAAATCAGTTTTAGATCCTGTGGATGATACGTAAACAGTATATTCTTTTTCTTTTGTTGTCGTGTTTTTTGGAATTTCAAAAGAAACAGTTCTCTTAGTCTTGTTTACATCTCCAGATACATTTACTTTAGGGAATGATCCATTTCCATCGTTATCAACAAGTTTGACTACGAATTTGTCATTGGCAATACCACTCAAAATACCCATTACTTCAACTGTAGCAGTAGATGAATCTTTTGATACTTTTTTTGGAGTTGTTAGTTTTAACATTTGTATATTTTCTTTTAAAACTTCCTTGTCCTTTGTTTCGATATTCAATGTACAATCACTTTCTGGCATTGTGAATTGGTAAGAATCTCCGACTTGTTTGAAGTTGACTTTCATTGGATATCCTTCTTCATTCGATCCACTTACATAAAACATAGTGATTTCTTTTCCAGACTTTGCCTTCACTACGACAGTGTCGCCTTTCTTGGCTTGTGTTTTTTCTTCGCCATTTACTGTAATTACGATGTCTTTGTTGCTATAATTAATCTTGTAAGTTTTTTCAACTTCTGGTGTTCCCGAAGATTTTTCTTGAGTTAAAGTAAAATCAGCTTTTTTGAAATTTTCCTTCTTTCCAGTTGATGAAGCAAATATTTCGTATGTTTTTTCCTTATCAGTAGTATTTTCTGGGAATTTAATATTGATAACTCTAACAGCTTTTGATACCTCTCCAGTAACTTCAATTTCAGGATAAGTTTCTTTTCCATCTTCATCAACTAATTTCACAATGAATTTGTCACTTGGAATGTTGTTGATTTGACCACCAACCCTTATCTTAGCAATTGCATCTTTTGCTGGAAGATTCGAAGTTGTGATTTCTTGAATCATAGCTATTTTTTCTTCTTCAGGTGTTTCTGGTGTTGGAGTTTCTTCTTTTCCAGCTTGTTGAATGATTACAACATCAGATTCAACAAATTTGTCTTTTTTACCTGTTGATGTTGCGTATACTTTTAGTTGTCTTTCTTCTGGTTCTTTGTTTTCCGGAACTTTTATTGTTACTTTTCTACTTGTGCTATCTCTAGTATCATCTACAACTATTTCCGGATATATTTCGTTGTTGTTTGAATCTACTAATTTTACAATAAATTTACCAGGTTCTACTCCTTTTAAATCTCCCATTATTCTTACATCAACATCTGTTGCTTTTTCTGTTATGTTTTTTTCAGAAATCAGTCTAATCATGTGTACACCTTCTGATACAGGTGTTTCTGGCGTTGTGGTTTCTTCTGGTTTTTTCACTTGTAATTTTACGTCATTCAAGTTCCATGCGTAAGCTTCTGCAAATACAATTTTTAAGTTAGCGCTTACTGTTTTCCCGTCATTAGCTTTCAAAAATTCATCAGTAACTTCTAAATTAATCTTTCCGTTTTTTACATCAAAAGTAGCTGTTACTCCTTCAACATTAGTTGTTACATTTAAAATCTCAGAAACATCTTCCATTTCAAAAGCTTTGGCAAATTCATTAAATAAATTTCCAAGTCCTTTGTATTCAGGTACAAATGAAACTTTGTTGTTGTCAACTGTAACTGATTGTATTTGTTCTACATTTTGTCCATGGAATCCAATGCTTCCTTCTCCTTCTTCTAGTTTCTTATATCTTGGTAAAATGTAGTTTGCTAATTTGGAATAATCTTTGATTTTGTTATCTGAAAAATCTAAGTGATTTATCTTTTCCATTCCAAGAATTATATCTACATTCTCGATTCTGTTTGCAGACACGTCAAAAAATGTCAACTTAGATAGGTTTTTTAGAGAAGAAATATCCGTAATTCCATCGTAGTTTATTCTCTTTCCACTTTCTTTACGAACCTTTACGTTATTGTGAAGATCCAATCCCGTTAAGTTTGTCAAATCTTTAAGTGGTTCAACATTTTCAATTATATTGTTGTATAATTTCAAGAACTCTAAATTTTTAAGGTTTGACAATGGTGATAAATCCACAATTCTATTTCTTTGAAGTTCCAAATATTTCAAATTCTTCAAGTCTTTTAATGGAGTAAGATCTGAAATTTCATTTTCATTTACTTTTAATTTTTCTAAATTAGTTGCATATTCAATACCCTTTAAACTTTTCATTCCTCTAGTTACAGAGAATTTGAAATCAGGTGTCTTAGAAAGGTCTTGTGCTTTTCCTAATATTGAATAAGTGTCTTTGGATTCTTCTGTGAATATTGGTTTGTTAGTCTTCTTGTCTAAGAATATGGATACTTCTTTCAAAGATTCCATCTCTTGTTTTGTGATTGGTTTATCGTCAGGTCTGTTTACATCCAAGTTTTTGTTCAAAACTTTCAATAACTTCGCATCTTCAATGTCTACATATTCTGGCTTTTCTGCTTCTGAGTCTTCCAAGTTTACAAGTTCAATATTGTAACTGTACACTGGATCGGAGTATGATTTACTATCGAATGAATAATTCAATTCCAAACCTTCGATATCTTTTAGTGTCATACCATCTTCCAATGTAAGCTTGATTTTGTTGTCTTCAGTTACTTCTGCTTTTACTTTAGGATTATCTGTTTTTATTTCTTTGAATTTTGTAAATACTTTGTCTATTAACTTAAATGGATTATCGAATTCTACAATATTTCCGTTTAATTTGACATCTGATACTGTTGTAGATAATTTATTTGCTTCTAATGAGTAAATACTTTCTGCTTTAAGTGGTGTCAAGTCAGTAATTTGTGTTTCACTTACATTGATATCTCCCAATTGCTTCAAATCTTTTGCTACTGAAATGTCTTTAATAGGATTGGAATGTACATCTAAATTGTACAATTCTTCTAAATTTTTAAGTGGTGCTATATCTTTTATTTGATTTTTGGATAAATCTAACATTCCCAATCCCGTTAAATCTTTCAAAGCTTCTACTGATGTAAGTTTATTACCAGACAAGTTTACATCATTTAATTTCGTTAACTTAGAAATAGAATCTATAGATTCTAACCCGTTTTGAGCAATATATAATTTTGTTAAATTAGTAAGCTTAGATGCGTCTATTTTTGTAATTTTATTATTATTTAGATTCAACGTTTCTAGTTTTGATAAATCTGTAATGGAAGATACATCTTCTATTTGGTTATTTTCTAAGTCCAAATAATTCAATTCTGTGTTGTTTTGCAATGGAGATATATCTTTTATTTTGTTATTATTGGCCATTAACCAATTCAATTTCTTGTAATTTTTAGTAACAGAAATATCGGAAATTTCATTATCTCTAATATCAAGATTTTCAACATTTGTTAAATCTTTCAATACTGATATATTGTTAACTTTGTTTACTGAAATATCTAAACTTTTAAGATCTTTCAAATTATTTATAATTGATACATCTTCAATTTGATTGTGAGAAATGTATAATTTTTCGAGTCCCGTTAAGTCTTTTAATGGTGTTAAATCTTTTATTGCATTATGTGATAATCTCAATAATTTTAGCTTCTTCAAATCTTTCAATGGTGTTAAATCATCAAATGACTTAGAAGAATCATCTGGATTTCCACTAATAGTAAGAGTTTCCAAGTTTTTCGCAGCTTCCATACCTTTAATGCTATTAAACTCTAATACATTATAGTTTTCATCATATGATCTATGACCAAAAGATTGAAGTTGTTCCATGTCTTTTACTGTCAAATCTGTAGCATTTGGATCGATTCTGTAGTTTTTGTCGTATAATTTAAAGTCGAATTCTTTTATATCTTCATCAACTATATCTTTTCCATTGTAGTTTTTGAAGAAATTTAGAAGTTTTTCTTTTAATTTTGCATCTCCAAATTCTACAACTTTGTTTTCTGGTTTTTCTTCTGGTTTTTCTTCTTCACTCTTCTTGTGTGCTTTGATGATTTCATCTTTTAGCGCATTGACTTCTTCTACTGTTTTGGCTTTATTGATTTGGTCAATGTATACTGGTGATGTTATTCCATTGTTTTTTAATTCTTCAATGGCTTTTTCTTTTGCTTCTTTTAGTGCTTTTTCTTTTACTTTGTCTTCTGGCTTATCTTCTGGTTTTTCTTCTGGCTTTTCTTCTGGTTTGTCTCCCGGTTTTTCTTCTGGTTTGTCTCCCGGTTTTTCTTCTGGTTTGTCTCCCGGTTTTTCTTCTGGCTTTTCTTCTGGTTTTTCTTCCGGTTTTTCACCTGGTTTGTCTTCTGGTTTTTCACCTGGTTTGTCTTCTGGTTTTTCACCTGGTTTGTCTTCTGGTTTTTCACCTGGTTTGTCTTCTGGTTTTTCAGGAGTTGATGGAATATCAGGAGTTGGTGTTACTGATGGTTTATCTTCTTTTTTGTCTTGAATTGTTAGTCCTTCAACTATTTTTTCAACGTGTTTTTGTGATACTGATTTTTTTCCGCCTACTACTGTGATTTGTTGTGTGTTGTTTTCTTTTACAATTCTTCTGATAAAATCTGCACGATTTGGCTCTGTTAGTAGAATTGGCTCATCGTTTTTGTGTGCCAATGAACTTACAGACAATGCATCAGGATAGTTTCTTCCGTCTGCTAATACGAATTTTTCAAGATTTCCGAATTCTTTTGCTATTATCAAAGCTGTTTCGTATCTGTTAGCTCCTGCTAATCTTTTAACATTTTCTAAGCCTTTAACATTTACCGATTTTTCCCCACCGTAGATTAGTGCCACATTGTCTTTTGTGATTCCTTTTGGTAAATTGTGTCCATCTGTCAAAATAATTGGCAAGTTTTCTTTTGTGGAAAGCGGTGTTGCGCACAATGCATCTGCGAAGTTCAATCCACTTGCAAGTGCTACTTTTCCATTGGGATTTAAGTATTTGTACACTTGGACAGATGTTTCAAATCTATTTCTTCCTGCTAATCTTTTAACATTTTTCAGTCCTTTAACATTTACTGATTTTTCTCCACCTACAATGATTACCTCTTGCGGACTAAGTCTTGTGATTTCATCTTTAATAACTTTTGGTAGGTTGTCTATTTTTGTAAGTAGTACAGGTGCGTTTTTCTTATTCGCTAAGCTTCCTGCTACCAAACTGTCTGCAAAATTTTCCCCACTTGCAAGCACGATAGTTTTGATGTGATTTGGGAAAGTTTGTTGGCTGATTTTTGCTGACGTTTCATATCGATCAGCCCTCGCAATTCTGTCTACTTTGATTTTGTTTTGGTCTTCTGCTAATACTGGCGTGAATGAACTCATGACCATGCTCGCCGTCAGAAGAACTCCTAAAAATTTCTTCATATTCCCTCCTATTTTTAATCTATATTTCATTATATATTGGTAAATCAATATTTACCAGCAATTACTTATTGAAATTTTCTATATATAGATTATCCTTTTAAATTTTTCTGATTAAGTGGTATAATTGTATCAATGATTTACAGGAGGGAAAAATGAAATTAACTACAAAAGATTTGACTAAAATCGGAGTGTTTGGTGCTTTGACTATCGTTCTTGGACTTACTCCTTTGGGAATGATTCCGATTGGACCAGTTAGAGTGACTACACTACATATTCCAACTATTGTTGCTGCTTTGGTTGCAGGACCTTGGGTTAGTTTATTCGTGGGATTATTGTTCGGTTTGTTTTCATTGGTAAATAATATTATTGCACCGACAATTCTTTCATTTATGTTCTACAATCCATTGGTTTCTGTGCTTCCAAGAGTTTTGATAGCTGTTGTGACTTATCAAGTTTACAACAAATTAAGAGACAAAAACGATGTGATCCGCTACGGAATTCCAGCTGTTTGCGGAAGTATTATGAACACAGTTGGTGTTTTAGGAATGGCGTTTATTTGTCATTCAAAGCAAATCGAAAGCGTTATGCATGTCAAAGCGCAATATTTTCTTGGAGGAATTGTCGCTACGAATATGCCTTTTGAAATCGTGATATCATTCGTGTTGGCGATTTTGATTGCAAAAAGTGTAAACAAAAATAAATAGTTCAATTAAAAAATCCACAAGATTTTGAAAATCTTGTGGATAATTTTTTGTTTTAATCTTCGTCGTCATCACTGATGCTACAAGATCCCAAAAATCTTCTTCTGATATCTTGACCAGTTTTTGTTCCTGCAACTCCACCCATTCCTGTTTCTCTCAATGATGGTGGAAGAGTTTTGCCGACTTTTCTCATTGCTTGGCACACTTCTTCGAATGGAACTATACTTGTGATTCCTGCCAATGCCATATCAGCACTAATCATTGCGTTGGTAACTCCCATTGCATTTCTGAATGTGCAAGGATATTCTACAAGTCCTGCGATTGGGTCGCATACAAGTCCCAATACATGTAGGATTGCAAATGATGCTCCGTGGAACATTTGCTCAATAGATCCACCTCTTAAAAATATCAACGCACCTGCTGCCATTGCTGCTGCAGATCCTGTTTCCGCTTGGCAGCCTCCGTCAGCACCAGAAAATGTTGCGTATTTTCCCAACAATTGTCCAACACCGATAGCTACTAACATTGCATCGATAAGTTCTTCGTGTGAGCAGTTGTATCTTTGTTTAAAACTCATAAGAGCTGCTGGCAAAATTCCAGACGAACCTGCAGTAGGTGATGCTACGATTTTTCCCATAGCCGCACTGATTTCCAATGTTGAAAAAGCCATCGCCATTGCTTCTGCTGTAAATTGTCCTACTATTGGTTCATTTTCATTTGCATAAACGTGCATTTTATGTGCAAATCCGTCTATCATTTTTTGGTTAGTAACTGAAGGTGTTTCCAAGAAATCTGTCGCAGATTTTTCCATAACATCTAGCATATGTGACAATTCACTTCTGATGAATTCTTCAGATTTGCCAGTTCTTTCGTTTTCTATTTCTATAACGTATTCGTAAAAAGGTCTGTTTTCCCTCTTAACAGTATTGATTATTTCTAATGATGTATCAAACATAAACTCTCCTTAATTTCGTTGAATATATTTTGTGAAAAGAAATCTATCGTCTTTCAATAAATTTTCTGTCAAATCTTCGCCGATATTTTTGTCTAATTCAACAATCAAAGTTACTATTCCGTCATGTTTCAACGTCTTCATTCCTTCGATGTTGTAACCATTTCTAGCAAGTTCTGAAGAAATATCCGCAATAATTCCTCTTACATCCACGTATTTCAATAAAATTGTAGGATAGCTTCCTGTAAATTGAACAGCTATTCCGTTGATATCTATGATTTCAATATTTCCTCCACCAATTGATGAGCCAACGATGTACATAGTAGTTCCATCTTCGTATGTAAATGTAATCTTCGCAGTATTTGGATGCACATCCCCTAAGTCAGCTTCTCTGAAAACATAGTCTATTCCTCTTTGATCAGCGATTGCAAATGAATCTCTAAGTCTAATATCGTCTGGTTCAATTCCCAATACACCAGCTAATAAGGCTCTGTCTGTACCGTGACCCTTGTAAGTTTTCGCAAATGATCCATGAAGATCAAACTCAACTTTTGTGAACTCATTTCCAGCAATCAAAAGAGCAGTCTTTGCAATTCTACAAGCACCTGCAGTGTGAGAGCTAGAAGGCCCAATCATTACAGGTCCCAAAATATCAAATATATTATATTCTCCCATAAAAACCCCCTAAGTATTTTCCTTAACAATTATATCATATCAAATTCAGTGGACAAAGAAAATCAGGAAAATTTTCCTAAAAAAAAGAGAGGCCCATAGCCTCCCTAAATTTTATTTTATTTGAAAAATCCTGCTGGATCATTTGATTCATCTGCAAACCAAATATCAGCATATCGACCGTTAATTGAAACTCCCATTACAGATAAGCTATTCCAATTTCCTTGTCCTGTAAGTACAGCGTTGTGTCCTTCAGATTCTTTCCACATTTTTAATGCAAATCCTGCACTTTCATCCGCTTCGAAATATCCCATAGCTGAAATTTCATATCCATCAACCTTAAAACCAGTCAATTCTGATGGTTTATTCCACATTCCTTCAGCATGCTTGTGATCGGAAGTATACATTACCGGTTTCCATTTTCCGTGATTTGACCAGCTGTGAAGATTTGCTGCTATTCCTCTTTTGTCCTTCCAACTTTCGCTGTAGTATTTGTTTTGGTCGTTGTTGTGAGTTCTTGCTACAAAAGTTAATGATTTTGAAATCTTAAGAGGTTTCAATCCCTTTGATTTTCTGTATTCATTCACCAAGTTAGCAAGCTCTTTTTCTCTATGTGATAAAGGTGTATTAATGTCAAACTTAGATAAATCTAAATCTCTGCCTATTTCTGATTTTGTTTTTTCGACATCATTTGGTGCTACTTTTTCTGGGTCTTTTTTAGAGTTTGTGTCTTCTTTTTCTGGTTTCTTTTCGGGTTTCTTTTCTGGTTTATATTTGCCAGTTAATTTTTCGTATTGAGTTTTTGAAACTGATTTTTCTCCACCAATTATAGTTACTTGTTTAATTCCGTTTTTGCCTATAAATGATTTTATGCTGTCAATTGCTGAATCATCAGATAATAAAATTCCTGAATTCATTTTAACTGCAAGTGGTGCTGCTGATAAAGCGTCTGGATAATCTCTTCCATCAGCGATAACAGCTTTTTCAGTTGTACCGATTTGTTTCATTACTTCAATTGAAGTATCATTTCTATTCTTGCCGGAAATTCTTGCTACATTTTCCAATCCTTTAATGCTTACAGAATTTTTGCCGCCAATTATAGTGCTGATTTCTTTTGCTTCAACACCTTTTGGCAAGGTTTTTCCGTTAGTTAATACAAGAGTTTTGTTTTTTGAAATAGCATAAGGAGCTGCGGACAAAGCATCAGCGAACTTTTCACCATTAGCCAATACGATATTGTTCTTAGCATTTAATACTTCAGCTACTTTTGTTGATGTTTCGTATCTGTCATTTCCAGAAATTCTAGTGATTTTTTTACCTTGAAGTTTTAGTGTTTTTTCTACACTTTCAGATACAGATCCTTTACCACCGATAATGATGATTTCTTTTGCTCCAAGTCTGTCGATTTCTTTTTGCAAATCAGCAGATGCACCTTTTTTTTCTGTCAATAAAATTGGTGCTTGATTAGCAAAGTTTCCAGCAGTCAATGCATCAGCAAATTTTTCGCCGCTAACCACCACAACCTTGTCACTCTTTGAAAAAGCGTGCTTGCTAATTTCGATTGATGTGTCGTATCTATTATTGCCTTTAATTCTTTGAACATCCACATCTTTTGCTGCAAATGACACTTGTGGAACAATGTTTGCTAGTATTACTCCTGCTAACATTAAACCCAATACTTTTTTGTTTTTCATAATTTTTCTCCTTCTCATTATTAATACTAGGTTTCCTTATGTATGGATACCGTTTTTGTATTTGTAATTATATTATACATCATAAATGTATTAAAGTAAAAATCTTTTTATGACGTTATTTCCTATTAAAACAGTCCACATTTTTTATAACAAACTATTACAATTTTGTGTTTAAGTTTTTCCAATTTTAAGATTTAGAAATCAACAATTTCAGCGAACAAAATTTCGTGCATGAAGTTTTCAATTTTATCGTTCCTTACTTAAAAGATTTTCAAATATAGCAAACATTCATGCTAAGAATATCATACGGATGAAATTGCTTTGGTTTCAAATCGAAAAAATCCGTCAAAAATTTGACCGAGTAAGCGAAGCGTGCTTCAAATTTTAGGATTTTAAGATTTAGAAATCAACAATTTCAGTAGTCTAGATATTCGTGCATGAAGTTTGCTATTACTATAAATAAAAAAATGGTCCCTATAAAAGAGACCATTCATCTATCTTACTACTACTGCCATTCTTCTTGACAAATAATTTTCAGATAATTCACTGTATGATTTTGTGATTTCGTTCGAGTACCAAGGATCTGCAATGTAGAATCTGTTTGTTTTTGGATTGTAGCCGTTGATACAAATTCCGTGGTTGTTTGCGAAAAATCTCTTTCCGTAAACATTAGTTGACCATCTTGGTTTTTCCCATCTTAATGTTCCGTAGTACATGATTGTGTTACCATTTTGAAGTTCCGCTATTATATCTCTCATATTTGAACCAGAAATATTTTCTGCTTTTCCATTTGCAAATCTGTTTGCAAAATTAGTCATTGGTTCTGGATTCATATATGTCGCCATAACTCTTGTGTGATAATAAGCATCCCAAACGTAAGGATTTCTTGAAAAACCTGTGTTATTATTGTTAGTGTTCATAGGAAGTTGATTCAAAAATTCGTTGTAAGTGTACTCTAACGCATAACCTTTTGCTTGTAATGCATGATACATTGCAGTAGGTTCGCAACCAATTGGGGCAGCTTTTTGTTTAATGCCACGTTGTGATTTTGGATTCATTTGGTTCATTATGTTTGGAACTGTAATGTGTGATATTCCGAAATCTTGTGGATTGTAGTATTTGAATCCTTCCGGTCTAATCCATCCTTTAATTCCATTGAATGACAAATTAACCCATTTATCTTCAACCTTAACAACCTTCAAAATCTTGTTAACTGCAACATCGATTACTTTTTTCGCTGTGTCTTTCATTTCAGTCAACAAAGAGATAGCTTTGTTGTTAACAACGTAATCTTTTAATTTGAATAGATTTCTATTAGTTTTGTAAACTTTGATTAAATCTTTCTTTAATAAAGCATTCTTAATATTTGTGTAGCAATCATCAGAAATTGATTTTTCGCCACCAAATACGTATGATTTTTCTTCTACATTCAAACCTTTCAAGTAATTTTCGTGAGTTTGAGTTTTGTTAGAAGAGTTTGCTTCTTTTTCCAATTGAATGTTATCTTTTGGAACTAAAACAATTGGAGCGTCAATTTTTTGGCTAACTGGAGCTGCTGCTAATGCATCTGCATACACTTCTCCTGTTGTAAATATAGCTTTTTTGGCGTTTGGATAAGCTACTTTGGATACTTCAACGCTTGTTTTGTATCTGTCATGACCCGCAATTCTTGTGGATTTCAAATTAAGAATGCTGTCGATTTCTGCTTTTACAGAATCGCTAATGCTGTTAGTTCCACCTACAATATAACTTTTTAAAATCTTTGTCTTATCGATTGATGATAAATACTCTTTGATTGATGTAGGTAGTACATTTTTTTGTACTAGAAGAATTGGAGATTTTGTTTTGTTTGCAAGTCCAACAGAACTCAAACTATCTGCATAATTTTCTCCACTAGCAAACACCAATGTGTCAGCGTTTTTCTTATTCTTTGCTAATTTTGCGTTGACAGCGTATCTGTCATGTCCGTCGATTCTTTCAACTTCGATTCCCATTTTTTTCAAAAATTCTTCAACATCTTTGCTGATTGTCTCTTTCGCCACCAATGATGTGAACTTTTTTGATGTTTCTGTTCTTAAGTTGTTCTCTAGTCTTTTCGTTTAGCTTTGAACCTTCAGTGTACAAAATCGGCATTTTACCGTCAGTGATGTTTCCAGAGCTTATCGCATCTGCAAACACTTCGCTTGATGTAAGTACAACTTCTTCTGCCTTGTCGAAAAACTTGTCGTGAATCTTATTTGCAGATTCAAATCTGTCATGTCCTTCGACTCTTTCAGCTACATTTTTGTCCGTAAGAACTTCCTTGTGTTGTTCTTTTTCCTCTTGTGGTTGTTCTTCCTTTTGGTTTTCTTTTTGGTTTTCTTTTTGGTTTTCTTTTTGATTAGACTTTTCTGTAGAATTTTCCTCTTGTTTTGTACTATTTTCAGGATTTAGTTGTGTGTCATTTACTTCAACTTTAGGTGAAATAATGTTTTCTTCTTCCGCATAACTAATTCCTGTAGTCATGGAAAATGCTAGTAAAAAAGCTATCAATAATTTCTTTTTATTCATACCTTCCTCCTCAATAAAAATTATACCACATATTGAGGAAATAAAATCATTTTTTATACATAAAATTCCGCCTGTGCATCCCACAATTTCTTGTACATTCCGTTCTTGCTTATTAAGCTGTCGTGATCTCCAGTTTCAGCAATTTCTCCTTTGTCGAACACGATAATTTTGTCGGAGAATTTGCAACTAGACAACCTGTGTGAGATAAAAATCGCCGTTCTATCTTTGATTATTTCGCCCAATTTCTCGTAAATTTCAGCTTCACTTATAGGGTCAAGACTCGCCGTCGGTTCATCCAAAATCAAGAACGGACTGTCTTGGTACAACGCTCTTGCAATGGCGATTTTTTGTTCTTGACCTTTGGAAACGCTGATTCCATTTTCGTCAATATCCTTGTACAGATAAGTGTCTAACCCTTTGTCCCACTTTTGAACATCTTCGTACATTCCGACATCTTTGAGCGATTGAACTACTTTTTCTTCGTCGTAATCCATTCCCGATGCGATATTTTGTGCCAATGGATATGCAAACAAATTAAAATCTTGGAACACAACTGAGAATATTTTCAAATATTCATCGTATCTGTATTTTTTGATGCTAATTCCATTCAACAAGATTTCCCCTTCAGTAACATCGTAAAATCTAATCAACAACTTCACAAAAGTAGTCTTGCCACAACCGTTTTGCCCTACAATTGCCAATTTTTTCCCAAGGTCGAATTTCAAATTGATATTTTTCAATACCCAATTGTCCGTTCCAGGATATTTGAAGCTGACATTTTTGAATTCAACTTCGTATTTTTTGTCGGATCTTTTTTCTGTAGTCAAACTTCCATTGTAAAATTCCGATTTTTTGTGCAAATAATCCATCGTAAGTTCTGCGTACGGAGTGTTACCTTTGTACAATGCAACTCCTTCCAAGAATTTCGACAAATTACTCGTAAAATTTATCAAACTTCCCAAATATTGACTAAGCATTCCGATTGAAATAGCTCCAAGCAACGATTTGGATACTACGACAAGATAAATCAACAAAACTTGTAATTTAGAGAAAAATTCGCTGAGTATTTTGTATGTGACACCTTCTGTCGACATAATTCTGTCAAAAACTCCACCAGGATTGAAAATCCCACATTCATTAAGCATATTAGATGCAATGTTATATTGACTATACATTCTAGTATCAAGCATTCTATATTGATCTCTCATCCTAGAACAATAAAATGTGAATACCCTGTTTCCAAATTTTCCTTCTTCATTTATTTTATGCCAAATTTCAAATTGTTTTCCGTTAATTTTCTGTGAAATCCACGATAAAAATACAACCACTACAATCAACAAAACATTTATCCAGACGCTATTCAGAAACGAAAAACTTTCTGGTGCATTCCAGCTTGTAATGAGAAATTGATACGACAACACCAAACTACCTATCATCGCCAATAAAGACTCCAATATCATATCGTATGCGTAAAGAACTCTTATAATTCCGAATTCACCGAAGTTTATGTTTTGTTCTATATTCGATTTTTCTCCAATAATTTCTGTGTCTTGGGATTGTTTGTAATCCAATTCATTGTATTTTTCGGATAAAATGTGGAAAAATATCTCGTATTTCTTGTCATTGTATGTGTTTTGGATTTTATTCGTCAAAGCAAGAATTATTTGAATGAAAAACACTGACAACAACGCAATTACTGCCCATTTACCTACAAATTGTACAGGCATCTTGTTGACGATTCCATCTATCATTCTAGCAGATGCGTAAATACTAATTAAAGGAAAAATTGCAGAGAATAAACAGTTAAGAGTGTAGTTGATGATAAGTTTTTTGTAATTTTTCCACAAAACACTCCAAGTATCTTTGAATAGTTTAAGATTCTTTTGCATTGTAGTCCTCCCTGTAATATTTCGCTTGAGTGTCGAACAAATACTTGTACGTTCCACCTTTTTCCATCAATTCCTCGTGAGTTCCACGCTCTTCAATTCCCTTATTTCCAATCAACAAAATGTAATCGCAAAATCTCGTCGAAGCCATTCTATGAGAAATAAAAATTGATGTGTGATTTTGGGTAAGTTCGTTGTATTTGTTGTACAAATCCCTCTCTGCCAATGGATCAAGAGCTGCAGTCGGCTCGTCCAATATCAAAAACTTCGAATTCTTGTACAAAGCTCTTGCAAGAAGTAGTTTTTGAGTTTCCCCACCAGATAAAACTGGAGAATCTTGGTAGATATATTTTTCAATCGTGTTGAATACACCTTTTGGAAATTCCTTAACCTTGTCATAGAGGCCTGCCAATTTCAACACTTCTTCCACGCCTTCCACATCATCTGTGGATTTTGATTGCGTTACATTCATGTATATTGTTTCCGGCAATATCGAATAATCTTGGAACACCGCAGAGAAAATCTCGTAATATTTTCTTCTGTTGAGTTCTCTTAAATCAATTCCATTGACAAGCACACGACCTTCTGTTGGATCCAAAAATCCTATCAAAAGTTTAATCAGCGTAGTTTTCCCCGATCCATTGAGTCCAACTACAGCGACCTTTTCTTGTGGGTTGACTTGGAAGTTCACATTCTTCAATACATATTCGTCACTACCTGGATATTTATATCCCACATTTTCGAATTTTATCGTAATATCCTCGTCGGGATTTAATTCGATTCCTCCATCCTTTTTGAACTTTTCTTCCAAATCCACAAACTCTCTTACAGTTGCGATGTCCTTCGCTTCCATAAAAAGCACACTGAGAAAATTGAACAATCTTTGAACATCATAGCCGAATTTTGTTTGTGCAGAAAAAGCCAACAAGAACATACTTGCATCGATCTTGCCATTGACTGCAAAATTTATCAAATAATAATATGTAACGGAATTTCTCAAAAGGTTGAACACGCAATCCAAGAAATCTGCCATCAACATTTTGTTGCCCATTTTGTTCAAGAAATCATCGTACAACACAAAAACGCTGTCGTAAATATCGTCCAGCCAATTTCCTAGGCCAAACATTCTGATATCTTTTGCGTATTCTTGACTGCTCACTGAATAAATGTAGTTGAATTCCTTCTCAAATTTAGCTTGTGTTTTCCTGTTATCGTACTTCCATTGTTTAAGTTTTTTGGAATACAGAAAACTAATCAAACTAGCGATAATCGACACCAAAATTATGAAAATAGGAAGCCTTGCAAGTAAAATCAAATACACACTCGTGCTGATTAATAAATACAAAACGTCTTTCATCGTAATCCAGATATGTTCCGTCGCTACATCATTTCCTTTTAGATTTGTGTTCGCCTTTTCTGATATATCCAACACATTTTTGTCCAAAGTCATCTCGTAATCCATCGACAAGAATTTTTCTATACATTGATTCATCAAAATACTTCTTATGTAGATTTTCTTGGACAATATTCTCAAATCCAACGACTCTTTTGTCGCAGAACAGATGAATATCAAAACCGCAAACACAACAACAGTAAGCATAATTGTTGTGAAATCTTGTGAGTTTTCAACCATTTTGATAATTTGTGGAGTAAAATACAACTGTAAAATATCAATCCCAGCAGTTGTGATAGCCATAATTATCAGAATGAAAATCAAACTTTTTTGGTTGTTCCACGCAAGATTGAACATAAATTTAATATTATCATTTGTAGAATAATTTTTCTTCATAACTACCTCCCAATAATATATTAACCGAAATACTCTCGTATTTACGTTTTAGGGATAAGCATATCAAAAACAGGGATGACTATATCAAAATCTCCGTCGTAAAAGCATTGTCCTCTGAATTTCTGTTGATGTAACCGTCGTATTTGTCGACGATTTCGTCGATACTGATAAGTCCCAGACCTCTGTTCTCGCCCTTTGTCGATTTGAAAATTCTGCCAAACTTCTCCTGTTTTTCGCTACTCGTCTTGTTAGTAAATGAAATATACAATTTATTGCCCTTCATATCCATATAAAGCCTGATAAATCTGTCCTCTTCTGGCAAATTTCTCACCGATTCAATCGCATTGTCAAACAAATTCCCAATAATCGTCGCCAAATCGATATCTTTTATATCCAAAATATTCGAAATCTTGCAGTCGGCGATGCATTTTATGTTTTCATTAGTCGCCATAGTTATCTTGGAATTCAAAATAGCATCCGCCATCCTATTTCCAGTCCTAATCACAGGTGCTATTGAATGCAAATTCTCATCCAAATTATCCAAGTAGTTCTTGATAGATTCCAAATCATTTTCAGCCACAAAAGAGCGTAAAGTTTGCAAGTGGTTTCTGTAATTGTGGCGAAATTTTCTGATATCACGGTACATATTCTCCACTTCTTGATAATGAGTGTTCAACAGTTGTTGTTGATATTCAAAAATATCTTTTTTCGAAAATAAAATCCTAATTTTACTCAAAAATTTCATATCTCACCTAATAAAACTCAATAATTTTTCTGTTAAGCTCGTTGAACTTCGCATTTGACAACAAAAATTTGCTATCATCCTCTAACAAAACATAATCCTTCTTCGTTTCTGCGATTTTTTCAATATTAATAATCTCCGAACGACTCACCTTGAAAAATCTGTCATCCAGCATATCCAATAGTTGTGTCAACGTCATCCTAACTCTGTAACTTTTATTTTGTGCGAAAATATCCACGTAATTTTTGTCCGAAATACAACTGAAGATATCCTTCAATAAAATCTTCGTATTAATCCCGTCGTTCTTCACTATAATGAACTTTTCCTTGTTGTTCATTTGATTAGTCGCCTTGTCCAAAAGCTCGAAAAGTTTCTCTTTTTTTATAGGCTTAATCAAGAAATTCAAAGCATTGACATCATATCCGTATCCGATATATTCTGGATAACCACTTATGAAAATAATCTGAATATCGGAATTTTTCTCGCGAATTCTCTTGGATAATTCCACGCCATTAATTTTTTTCATCTCAACATCCAACAATAAAATATCTATATAATCTCTCTCATCGTAATTGAATATAAAATTTTCCCCAGATGAAAAAAGCTTAGTCTTCAAATCGATTTTGTTGTTATTTGCCCATTCTTCGCAGTATTTCTTATACAAATTTCTTATATTTTCTTCGTCATCTACGATTGCAATATTCATAACACACCTCTGTATTATTTTATCACAATAAATTGTTTTCCATTAAAAAAAGCTACTGACAACTTGTGCCAATAGCTAATAATTATTTTTCTCGTAAAAACTCCAACAATTCGTCCTTTATTTTCTCATCATGAAGTGCAAAATCAACCGTAGCCTTCACAAACCCAAGCTTGTTACCTACATCATATCTCTTGCCGATGAAATCATACGCAATCATCTTGCGTTTTTCAGCTAACTTGTTCAAAGCATCAGTCAATTGAATTTCGTTATTCTTGCCAGGTTTTGTTTCGTGAAGAATTGGAAAAATATCTGGCGTTACAATGTATCTTCCAAGAATCGCCAAGTTAGTTGTAGCCTCTTCACGGCTTGGTTTTTCCACCAACGACTCAACCTCAGTAATTCTATCCGAAGTCTTCACACCATTCACAATCCCGTACTTGTCTACATCTTCCCACGAAACTTCTTGCACACCCAAAATCGGTGATTCTTTCTTTTCGTAAATATCAGCCATTTGTTTGATGCAAGGAAGTTCATCAGAAGTATTGTAAATAATATCATCACCCAACAAAATCGCAAAAGGCTCATCACCAACAAAACTTTCCGCGTATTTTATCGCATCTCCAAGACCGTTTTTCTTCTTCTGTCTAATAGTGTAGATGTTCGCCATCTTCGATAGCTCGTGAATTTCTCGTGATATCTCCGAAGACTTCTTGTTCAATTCGTATTCCAATTCGAAATTCACATCAAAATAATCCTCGATAGATCCCTTATCCTTGCTTATAATAATCAAAATATCCGTAATTCCAGAATCCACAACCTCCTTTACAATATGATGCAAAGTTGGTTTGTCGTAGATTGGAAGCATCTCCTTCGGAACAGATTTCGATGCAGGAAGCATCCTAGTACCAAAACCCGCCGCAGGAATAACCGCTTTTCTTACCTTCATTGTCACTCCTCGTGTTATAATTTTACGCCATAAATCATTTGTCTCTATTAATATTGTAACAAGAAATTGTGTTTTTTTCTATAAGGGGGGTGTGGGTGGGGGCAATATTGCAGGATTTTGAAGTTGCGTATGCTATCAAAAAGTGCAAAACCGATTTGCACACTCCCTCTTTTGATTCTTGCTGTGATAATTTCAAAAGCTTGTCCATGAAATAAAAGCAGATTACTGCATTTGCTAAGAATATCGTCTGGAGAAAATAATCAAAAATCCAAGCGAAATGACCCGTCAAAAATCTCACTCGTGCCAGCCGAAGGCGCACTTGAGATTTTAGGGGCATGAGCGTGAGGATTTTTTTATTTTTGTAAGCCAGATATTCGTGCAAATCAGTTTTCTGATTTACTACGAAGATATATAGTCTTGGCAATCTCATCTCCTTCTCCCCCGTTATAAAACTTACCTATTTTTTTATTCTAGCACCCCAATAAAAGCTCGTAACTAAGCGAGCCATCTGGAGAAAATTGCATCAAATTCCACCTCTCCATCGTTTTTGATATGTACCCTCTTTACTGGACAAACCAGTAAGGAGGGTATTTTTATGAAATATAGTTATGAATTTAAAAAAGAATGCGTACAGTTGTACAGAGAAGGAAGATGGGCGGATACACCTGAAGGAGTTAAAGAAAAGAGATTTCATGACACAATTAAAGAATGGTTTAAGTTAGAAGAAAAGCATGGTCCAGAAATTTTAAAACATGGAAATAATATCGAGTGGACAACTGATGAAAAGCTAGAAGTGGTAAGCAAAGTATTAGCTGGAAACACAATAGGTTCTGTAGCAATTGAAACAGGAATTAATCGTGGACAACTTTATTCATGGGTTAACAAGTATAAAATTTATGGATATAATGGTCTTGTAAATAAAAAGAAAGGTCGTAAACCTAAGAATACAACCATGAAAAAAACGAATATCCAT